>JBILJE010000192.1:0-6251 GCA_044377395.1 Rariglobus sp.
AAACGACCCGACCCCGTCGGGGGCTTTTGCCGGCGCGCCGTTCGCCACCGGCCTGTTCCTCGACAATTGCGGCCAGACGTTTGTCAACGTCGCGGCCAACGACTACTCGAACATGAGCGGCAAGTACTACATGGGCTCGCTCTATAACGAGCTCGATACCTACTTTTTCGCCGGCTCCACCGTTCCCGACATCCTGGCGCAATACACCACCCTCACCGGTCGCGCCCCGATGCCCCCGCGCTACGCTTTCGGCTTCCATCAGGGCGCCTACGGCTACTTCGACAGCGATAAACTCAACGCCGCCGCCAATGGCTATCGCAACGCCCGCATCCCCTGCGACGGCCTGCACATCGACGTCGATTTCCAGGACAACTACCGCACCTTCACCCACAGCGAGCAGAAGTTTCCCAACACCCAGCAGCTCTTCAAGAATTTGCACGCCAACGGGTTTAAGATGTCCACCAACATCACCCCGATCATCACGGACAACCCGCTAAACCAGGAAGGTAACAAGGCACCGTATGGTGCGCTCGAGGCGCTCTCCGGGGCCAAAGCCCTCATTTACAACACCCGCTACGAGTCGGGCGAAGATCCGAGCTTTTTCCCGGGCGGGGTCAACTACGGGTTCAACCGGGGCAATAACCCGTTCACCTATCCTCCGCGTTATCCCAATGCCCAGGGCCTGACGCCGTTAACCGCAGGGGGGTATTACCCTGACTTCGGCCTCACCAAGGCGCGCACTATTTGGGGCCAGCAGTACCAGGATCTCATTCAAAATGTCGGTCTCGACATGATCTGGCAGGACATGACCTGCCCGGCCATCGACGCCAATTTGCCGCCCGACCAGCAGTACTACAAAACCTTCCCGCAGAACTTGATGATGGCGCAGGAAGAGGTCGACCCCGCCACCGGCGCGGTCGTAAAAACCGACTACCTGCCCAACGCCCAGCTGCACAACAGCTACGTTAACAACCTCCTGCGCGCCACCTGGGACGGCATCAACGCCCTCGCTCCGCAGCGGCGCAATTTCATCATCGCCCGCGGCGGTTACGCTGGCATGCAGCGCTACGCCGGCCTGTGGACGGGCGACTCCGCGTCGAGCTGGGATTTCCTCTCCATTAACATTCCCGAGGTCCTCAATCTGGGCATGTCCGGGGTGCCCATCAGCGGCTGCGACATCGGCGGTTTCGCCACCGGCGACGGCACCACCAGCAACTCCTACGTCTCCGGGGGCAACATCTTCGGCGGGGTCACCAACTACGAGTTGTTCACCCGCTGGATGCAGATGGGTTCCTTCCTGCCGTGGTTCCGCAACCACTATGACGGCTACAATAAACAGTTCCAAGAGGCCTTCGCCTATGGCGAGCCGGTGCCGACTAACTGCCGCACCTACGTCGAGTTGCGCTATTGCATGCTCCAAGTCTATTACGACGCCATGTATCAGTGGACCCAGACCGGGCTGCCGATCTGCCGCCCGTTATTCCTCAACGAGCCCAACGACGACGGCGTTTACGGTAACAACAACTATTACCTCAACTCCCAGTTCTTTGTCGGCGGCGATTTCCTGGTCGCCCCGATGCTCTTCCAGGCGGTGACCGCCTATCCGGCGATTGCGCCGATTCGCGACCTTTACCTGCCGCAAAACAGCAACTGGTATGCGTTCCAGAACAACCAGTCTCCGCTGCTCGGCGCGGTCCAGGGTGGTTCGGTCATCTCCTACTACGCCAACCTGGATCGCGTGCCGATCTACGTTCGCGCCGGAGCCATCCTGCCGTTCCAGGAGCTCGAGCAATGGGTCGGCCAAAACCCAGCCAACCCGCTCACCATTAACTGTTACCCGGGCCCCGATCGCTGGAGTGATGCGCAAGCTTACCAGCTCTACCAAGACGACGGTATTTCGCAAAACTCGGCCAACCGCATCTCGCGCATCTACCAGCAGACCCTCACCAACGGCAGCAGCACGACCCGCCAGGTCCGCATTGCCCAGGTCTCCGGCAGCTACACCCCGCCCGCCGCGTTTAACTACATCGGCATCCTCGGCAGCATCACCTCCGCCCACCAGGTCAGCCGCGATGGCGCGAACCTGCCCAACGTCGGTAACCCCGCCGCGCTCCAGTCCTCCTCGGTGGACGCCTGGTATTGGAACCAGACCCTCAACATCGTGTTCGTTAAAATCTACGGCTACCGCGCTGACACCACCGTCAGTGCTTCCTACTAACTCAAAAACGAGGAAACACCTATGCAACTTCGCAAATGTCAGGGCTCCCGCCCCCAGATCACCTTCACCTCCGATTTCCACGAGCTCGTCCAAGGCGACCTCGTTCCCGGTCCCTGCGTCCTGCGCTACGACCCGCTTCGCCTCGTCACCCTCGGCGACGCCGCCACCGAGCACCACCACATCCGCGCCTATGTGCGTTTCCACCCCGGTGGAGTGGAGTGGCAGGGTTCGATGGACCTGCCCTCCGGCCTGCCCTTGGCCGATCTCGCCGACCCGACCGGCCAGGGTTTTATGCTCAGCACGAACTTCACCATTCCCGAAGGCTGCGACGAGCTGGAGGTCTGGTTTTCCTGCACCCACGACGACGGCCAGACCCACTGGGATTCCGACCTGGGCAAAAACCACTGGCTGCGCTTCGGCTTGGCCGATCTGACGCTCAAGCGCGCCGAAGTCAAAGCCGCCAAGAAAAAGACCGACGTCACCGACACCCTCGACTTCGAGTTGGCCACAAGGGCCAAGATCGAGACGGTCAAGGTGCGCTGGCGCCAGACCAACGCCCCGCAAGCCCAGCGCGTCGTCACTCCGATGATCTGTAATTCAAGCACTGCGACGGCTAAAACCTGGACGGCCCCCGTCGGAGGTATACCGGTGCCCAAGGGTGCGGTGGTGGCCTTCGACGTGGTTTACACGGTGGGCGGTCGCACCTTCACCGACGACAACCAGGGCAACTGGTACATCGCCGACTAAGTTCAACCCGAGTAGCGCAGGCTTCCAGCCTGCTTCCCCCCCCTCGGAGCAGACTGGAAGTCTGCGCTACTCGGTGCCTGGTCGGCTGTCGGTTGACCCTCCTTTTTTTTACGCCCCGTTAATGACCTCTTTTTTGCGTTTAACCTCCGTCTTAATTGGCAGTTGCTCGTTCGCCCTGAGCGGTTGCGCCCAGCTTCCCACGCAATCCACGGGAACGATCCGTGAATTCCCGCTGGCGTGGCCGGGCACCGGCACGCCCTCGACCCACGAAGATCGCGCTCGATAATAATTTTGCGCGGCCGGGCCAAGTTCCAGCAATCGGATCCCCCTAGATCCGTTAAACGGGTGCTGCGCTAGGGCACCGTTGCCCTTTTTGCGGCTCAGGCCAGAGCGCGGGCGTGGGCGTGGATCGCCGTCCACTGGGCCGTGGGGATGGCGGGCCCGAGGTGGCTCACGCACTCCGAGCCCAGGCGCGAACCGAGCGCGCCGGCGGCGGGCAAGGACCAGTTTTTCAAATAACCGTAGAGAAAGCCGGCGGCCCATGCATCGCCGGCGCCGGTCGTGTCGATGACCTGCGCTGCGGCGATGGGCGAGATCCGGTGCAGTTCGCTGCCGCGTGCCAACCAGGCACCGTCTTTGCCCATTTTCACTGCGGCGATGCCGCCGAATTGGGCTAGACGCTGCGCAAGTCCGGCGTAGTCGGTTCTGTCGGCGTGATCGGGGAAGAGCGCGTGGATCTCGTCTTCGTTGGCAAACACCACGTCGATGCCGGTGCCCAGTTGGGCGAAGATCCAGTCGCGGGCTGCGTTAACCACCTCGAAGGAGGCGAGGTCGATGCTGAGCGTGCAACCGGCGGCGCGGGCGGCGGCGACCACGGCGTTGGCCAGATCGGGATTAAAGAGCAGGTATCCCTCGATGTGGGCGTGGCGGCAGCCTACGAAATCGGCCGGACCGATTTCGCGGGGCCCAAGGGTCATGGCGGCACCGAGGCAGGTGCGCATGGTGCGCTGGCTGTCAGGCGTGATCAGGGAAACGCAGCGGGCGTTGGCCAAATCGGCGTATTTGAAGCGCGTACTGTCGCCGCCGGAAGCGCTGAAGTGGTTACGGTAAGCGGTGGCCGTGGCGTCGTTGCCCAGTTTGCCCAAGAACGTGGTGCGCAGGCCGAGGCGGGCGGCACTCACGGCGGTGTTGCCAGCCGAGCCGCCTGCGACAGTGGCGGGAGTTTTCTCAAGCCGGACCACGATGGACTCCATTTCCACGGCGTCGACGAGGACCATGCCGCCTTTTACGCCCGTGAGCGTGCTGATGAAGCTCTCGGGGACTTGCGCGAGCAGGTCCATGATGGGCGAGCCGACACCAATGAGATCGAAGGAATGTGAGGAGGTGGTCATGTGTTGAAAATGAAATGGGGCGGGCGGTGAGTAGTGGTGCGAGGGCCGGGTGGCGTGGGAAGCGGGATGGCCGGATCAGCTTGAAACAGTGATATTGGTGGCAAGTAGGGGCTCGTCATCGATCTCGATGAGGATCGAGTAGTCGCCGGGCTGAGGGAAGACGAGGTTGCGGATCTCGCTGATGAGGTTGATGCGATGGAGCGGCCCCTGGGATTCGAAGGTTCTATCGATCAAAGGCTTGGGGTTGGTGGCGTCGAGCCCCATGGCGATTTTTATTTTATGTTCGCCGGAGGGGACGTCGCTCAGGGTGAGAAACCAGACCATGAAGGGGTGGGCAAAGGGGAAATGGCGCCCGCGGATGTTGGAAAAGACCCCCAAAATGGTGTGTTTACCCGAGCCTGGGTCGACGTGGACGCCATCACAGGTGAGCCAGGCAAGGACTTGGGGCTTGGAGTGCATTTTTAAAATTAGCCCAAACCCTGCTGATGATGGGGGGCGGGGCGCAAGCGGGTAAATCGCCCGTGGCGAGGCGGGCAGCGACGGCGAAGAATGTAGGTTGAAATTTTTCGGTGAGTCGCACTGGCTGCTTTCCTTGAATTTAGCTGTTACAGAAATTTCATGTCTGGCCGTGGCTGCAATCGATCCCAAGTGGTGGGCGATATCCGCCGCAATCGCAATGGGTGTAAGCGTGGGATTTCTTTCCGTTTGGTTGTCGACCCGCTATGTCCGTCAGGCCGCAGACAAGCGGGCGAAGGAGCTGCTGGAGGTCGCCAAACGCGAGGCCGCGGTTGCCGCGAATGAAATCCGGCAGCAAGCCGAAGAGGAAATCGCGTCCCAACGTGCGGAAGTTAATCGCGAGTTCGACCGCCGAGAAATTGAGGGTGAGGTCAAACTGCGCGAAATCCGCTCCCATGAGGAATCACTGGGGTTACTCGACTATCAGCTTGAGCAAAAGGGCGAGCGCCTCGCCCGTGAGACCGCTGCCATTACCCAGGCCCGTGATGCCATGCGCACATTGTCCAAGTCGGTGCGCAAGCGCCTTGAGGGCGTCTCCCAAATGGATGCCGAGGAGATCAAGCGCGCGCTACGTGAAGAGGTTCAGTTGGAGTGCCAAGACGAGTTGCGCACGCTGCGCCACGAGATTCTCGATCGATCGGAACAGGATCTAAATACGCAGGCCCAACGCATTTTAGTGACCGCGATGCAGCGGTTGTCCTCCAAGCCAAATAACGACATCACTGCGACTATTGTCCAGTTGCCCTCTGAGGAGATGAAGGGGCGCATCATTGGTCGCGAGGGGCGCAACATCAAATCCTTCGAGTCAACCACCGGCGTGACACTGCTCATCGATGAGTCGCCCCAGATGGTTCTGATTTCGTCGTTTGACCCGGTGCGGCGTGAGGTCGCCCGCATTACGCTGGAGGGCTTGGTCAAGGACGGGCGTATCCACCCGGCGTCGATCGAGGATTTCTATCAGCGGGCGCTCGAGGACGTGGAACTCAACGTGCAGCAATCGGGCGAGGATGCCGTGCAGCGTCTTGGCATCAACGGCCTGCACCCCGAGGTGATCAAGTTGCTTGGTCGCCTCAAGTACCGATTCTCCTACACGCAAAACGCGCTCGATCACTCCATTGAGGTGGGCTTTCTGTGTTCGATGCTTGCCAGCGAGATTGGGCTCGATCCGAGCTTGGCCAAGCGCGCCGGCTTGCTGCATGACATCGGCAAGGCGGTCGAGGGCGACTACGAGGGCAGCCACGCCTCCGTCGGCGCCAGCTTTGTGAAACGCTTTGGCGAGACCCCGATTGTCGTTAACGCCATCGCGGCGCACCACGAAGAGGTTAAGCCGGAGACGGTTTATGCCGGATTGGTGATTCTTGCCGACACGGTTTCGGCGG
>JBILJE010000193.1:0-6229 GCA_044377395.1 Rariglobus sp.
AGCGCACGTTTTCACAGAAGTTGAAGGCCGCCAGGTCGACGAATGTGGCTGGGTCGTCGACGGTCTTTTCGAAACGGGTGAGTTGGTTGGTCGGTTCACCGCTCAGACGAAGGCGGGTGGCGATCAGGCGCGAGAGTCGCGCACGCAATTTGAGGTTCTCTTCAAATTCGGCGCCTGGATCACTATCCAATGCGCGGATACGCACGGAACGATAGGGCTCATTGCGCACGATTTCATGGATTTCAACCCGGCTCAGGCCCTGCAAAAGCAAGTTGGCGGTGCCGTCTTTGCTTTCTTGGCAGGCACGAATAATCCCGAGTGTGGCGATGCGGTGTGGAGGTTCAAACGCACCGGTTTTTCCCGAATCGAGTCCGGCAACCGCGAAGAGCCGGTTGGTGGCCAGCACATCGCGGAGCATTTCCCGGTAGCGAGGCTCGAAAATGTGGAGCGGGAGCATCGCTTGAGGGAAAAACGCGATGCGCGGGAGCGTCATCAACGGGAGTTCCTCGGGGATTACGATTTCCATGTCCATGACGGCGAGCGTGTGCGGGAAGCGTGGAAAATCAACTCCTGCCCGTATAATCCCAGCACCGAAATCGAATAGAATGCATTCTGCTAAAAAAGCCATTGACGCGGCCGCCTACGTTTGGCCTATTCCTCGACTTTTCCGCTAAAACTCACGCCATTTTCATCATGTCCATCGAAATCAAGATCCGCAAAAACGAGCCGGTTGACCGCGCCCTGCGCCGTCTGAAAAAGAAGCTCGAGCGCGAAAACATCATCAAAGATGTCCGTGCTAAGCGCTATAACGAAAAGCCCACCGAGCGCCGTCGTCGTAAGGTGAAGGTCATGGCCTTCACCCAGATGTTGCGCGACCGCCATTCCAAGTAAGCGACCGCCGCCGTGCGGCTACTTGAAAACCGCGTCGGCCGAATTTTTCGGCCTGCGCGGTTTTTTTGCGCACAATTTTTGCTTCAGGCGCGACTGATTTGTACCGTTATTAACTACCCGTGGTAAAACCTTCGTTAGCCCTTTCAACGTGCTGGAATTCGTACCGCCACACTGACGGTTACGCGATGCTGCGCGAGATTGCGGATCTCGGGTTTACGCACGCCGAACTCAGCCATGGCATTCGTATCGTTTTGTTGCCAGGGGTGATTCGTGCAGTCGAGGAGGGCGTCATCCAAATCAGCTCTACCCACAATTTTTGCCCCTTGCCGACGGGGATCTCGCAGGCGGCCCCCAATCTGTTTGAACCCTCCGTGAGCGATCGCCGCGAGCACGAGCAGTGGTTACGCCACACCAAGCGCTCCATTGATTTCGCCCAACAAGTGAAATCCCGTGTCCTCGTTCTGCACTTGGGGAGCGTGAAGTTTTTCTGGTTCAATCCGGCGCAAAAACTCAAGAAGTTTATCCGCGACAATCCGACCGCCTCGGTCCCCGACGACAGGCATTACCAGTACGTTTTGGCCAAGTCGTGCGCGCGCTTGCGCTCGAAAATGGGCCCTTTTTGGCAGCAGGTTCAGCGCAGCGTTGAGGAGATTCGCACCTACGCCCTGGAGCGCGGCATCAAGCTCGGGTTTGAGAACCGCGAAAAGTTCGAGGAGTTACCCCTCGATGACGATTTCGGGGCATTGCTGGCCGGGTTGGCTGCTCCGCACCCCGCAGGCTACTGGCACGACACCGGCCACGCTGACATCAAACAAAGCATGGGCATGCTCGATCAGCGTACCCACTTGGAGAAAAACGCGGCGCAACTCCTCGGCTTCCACCTGCACGATGTCACCGCCGACGGTAAAGACCATCAACCGATTGGGGCGGGGCGTATCGACTTTAATATCATCAGTGGGTTTTGGCGTCCCGAGCACCTCCTGACGCTGGAGTTGAGTCCGCGCGTTCAGGTGGAGGATGTGGCCGCCTCTAAAGCCAAGATCGAGGCGCTGATCGCGGCGCGTTTTGGCGACTGAGGGTTAAGCGGACGAGCCCGTGGCAATAATGCCTGCACGCGGCGCGCTCGCTACGGCGCTGTGGCCAACAGTTCCGTGACCCAGCGGCGGTGCGGCCCCGAGAGGGTGATCGTTTCCAACTCGTCCAGCGTCACCCACACCAGCCCCGGGCGATCTGCGGTGCCGCGCGGCAGTTTACCTGCCGGCACCGCGTAAATGCTCTCAGTGATGGCGAAGCGGGTGATGCCGCGCTTTTTTGTGGCGATCGGCGTGGCGCCGGCGAAAAAACTCTCGCCCAGCCCGGTGTGTTCGAGCGCGGGTAATTCATGGAGGTTGGCCAAGCGGCGGGCGTCGCCGGCGGTGCGGTGCAACAGGAGTTTTCCTTGGTGGCGGCACCACAACCGCGTTACGGCAAGCTGTTCAATCAGCTTGGGCGCGAGCCGAGGGTAAAGCTCAGGTTCTCCGCGCCGACTGGCGGCGCAATAGGGGCGCACCGGACAGACCGTGCACAGCGGGGTCCGGCGGTGGCACACGGTGGCCCCGAGTTCCATCATCGCCTGGTTATGGTCGCCGGGCTCGGCGCGGTTGAGCAATGCATCGGCCAGCGGCGCGAGCGCCTTCGAGGCCGCCGCACTGTCGCGAAACGCGGTGCCGTCAGCGGTAAGGCGGGTGAGGATACGCACCACGTTGCCATCGACCACCGCCGCCGGGGTGCCGAAGCTGATGCTGGTGATGGCCGCCGAGGTGTACGGGCCGATGCCTGGCAGCTCCAGCCAGGCTTCGCGGGTGCGGGGCGGGGAGGGCAGGGCGACCAGGGCGCGCGCCAGTTTGTGGAGATTGCGCGCGCGGGTGTAGTAACCGAGGCCTTCCCAGTTTTTCACCACCTGCTCCTCGCTCGCTGCGGCCAGCGCGGCGAAGTCCGGGAAAATCTCCAGCCACCGCGCGAGGTACGGCAGCACGGTTTTCACCTGCGTTTGCTGCAACATGAACTCACTGACCACGGTTTTGTAGAGCGAGGGCGCGTCACGCCACGGCAAGGAGCGCCGGTGGTGGCGATACCAGCCGAGCAGCTCGCGTTGAAATTCGGTGGTTTGCGGTATCAGGGAGTCGGGCACGGGAAAGGTTTCAGAAGGAGCAAAATCCCGCGCTAAGCCAGCGAAGATTCTTTTTGTCCTTTGGCCGCTTTTGGTGGCCAATGCTGCCATGTTCAAAACGCCGGACGCCGACTCCGACCAACCCAAGAAGCTGAGCAGTTACACGATCAAACTGGATGACACCCAGATGGAGCGGTTGCGGGCGATTTGCGAGGCGCGCCACTGGACCGCTTTTCCGGTCGCTTACACCCGCTTCGCTTACAAGGCCGAGGCCTTGAAGCTCAACCTCACCGCCTACACCAGCGGCAAGCTCGTCCTCGCCGGCAAGGGCACCGAGGACTTCGTGCGCGACGTACTCGAACCCGAGGTTACCCAAGCGCCTAAACTTGGCTACGACGAGGTTCTCAATCCCGATTGGTTCGAGGCCCACGCGGGTCTCGATGAAAGCGGCAAGGGCGACTTTTTCGGCCCGGTGATTGCCGCCACCGTGATTGGCCAGAAGTCGATGATCGAGGCCTGGCGTAAGGCCGGTGCGCAGGACTCCAAAAAAATGACCGAGGGCAAGATTCTGGAGCTCGACCACCTCATTCGCACCACGCCTGGTGTCGCGGTGAAGGTCTGTTTTTGCGGCATGCCCAAGTACAACGAGCTGATGGCCCGCCCCCGCGCCAATCTCAACTTGTTGCTCGCATGGCTGCACGGCACCGCGCTCTCACAGGCGCTGGCCGAAAAACCCGTTAAGTGGGGCCTGCTCGACCAGTTCACCGAACAGCCGCTGGTGCAGCGCGAGCTGGTCAAAAAGAAGGTGGAAAACTTCGAACTGCGCATGCGCACCAAGGCCGAGTCCGACCCGGTGGTCGCGGCTGCCTCGATCGTGGCCCGCGCCGAGTTTGTCCGCCAAATGAACCAGCTGTCCAAGCACGTCGGTTTTAAACTCCAAAAGGGCGCCGGCCCGCTGGTGAAAAAGCAGGCCCTCGACATCATCAACCAGCTCGGCGTCCATGCGCTCAAGGACGTGGCCAAACTTCATTTCCGCACCGCCTACGAGGTGGTCAAGGAGGCCGGTAAGCTCGACGAACTCCCGCTGCCCGAACCGAAGGAGCGTTTCGGTTTCGGTCGCGAATAACCCTTCATCGCCCGTCCCTCGCTCTTCATATGCCAGTAAAACGACGCCAACTCCGCGCTTTCGATCTCAAGCAGATCGCGGGTTTCTCCCAGTTGATTGGGGTGGATGAGGCGGGGCGCGGCGCGCTTGCCGGGCCCGTCGTGGCCGGCGCGGTGATGGTGACTCCGGCGTTTCTGGAGAGCCGTTGGGCGGACGAAAACGTGCGCCGCATCAATGATTCCAAGCTGCTCAGCGCCAGCGAGCGTGACGCACTCTGGATGGATTTTGAGGCCTTGATGGCCGAGGGAGCGATTCATGCCACCTATGGCGTCGCAGACGTGGCGGAGATCGAGCAGTGCAACATCCTTGGTGCCACCAAACTGGCCATGCGCCGGGCGCTGGAGGGCATTTATCCTCCGCAGGCTTTTGCTGCACCACCCAAGGAGCCCGACCTGTTTTCCACGGCTGACGAGGTTGCCGCCTATCAACCGATGGTTTCGGCGCGCATCCTCGTCGACGGGTTGCCGCTGAAGCATTTCCCGTATCCGCACCAGGGCTTGGTCGGCGGCGACGGGCGCTCGCTGTGTATCGCGATGGCCTCGGTCATCGCCAAGGTCACGCGGGACCGGATGCTCACTGAACTGGACGGCAGTTTCCCCGGTTATGGTTTTGCCCAACACAAGGGTTACGGCACCGAAGAACACCGTGAGGCTGTGCTAAGGCAGGGGCGCTGCCCGCAGCATCGCGAGATGTTCCTGCGCAAACTGCTGGCGACCCGGGTTGACCCCGGCCAAGTCGATTTATTCGCCGATTAACCGCCCGCAGTTTTGAACCGTTAATCCCCTATGGCCGGCATAAAAAACACCTCGCTTGATCGTGTGCTGGGGCGGCTCGATTCGCTCGATCCGACCAATTTGGCAAATCTGGTGCAGCGCCTCGCACGCGAGCGCAGCCAGTTTGAAAACGTGTTTAACACGCTTCAGGAAGGCGTGCTGGTCATCGACGTCGACGGGGTGATTGATTACGCCAACGCCGCGGCGCATCGCCTCATCGGCCAGACGTCCGACGACCTCACCGACAAGGTGCTTTGGCGGTTGGTCCCCGGGTTGCGGCCCTCGCTTGAGGCATCGCTGGCCGACCCCTCGCCCGCCTTGCCGGTGGTGACGCGCGAGATCGAGCTGACTTACCCTGAGCTTCGCACGGTGCGACTCTACATGGTGCCATTTTCCAGCGAGGGCGACGGGCCGGAGCGGCGCTTTACGGTTATCCTCACCGACATCACCCGCGACAAAAAGACCACCGAGGCGCGTATCGAGGATGAGCGTACGTCGTCGATTTTGCTGCTGTCTGCGGGGGTTGCGCACGAATTAGGCAACCCGCTCAATTCGCTCACCATTCACCTGCAGCTGATCGAGCGCCGGTTGAAAAAGCTCAAGATCAGCGCGCGTAATCAGGAAACCGCCTCGCTCGCCGAGTCGATTCGCATCTGCCAGGACGAGGTGCTGCGGCTGGATGGCATCGTGACGCATTTTCTGGAGGCGATTCGCCCGCGTGCACCCGATTTGGCTGAGACCAATTTGGGCGAGGTTATTGAGGAGGTGGTGCGGTTCCAGGAGCGTGAATTGGCCGATCGCTCGATCCGCGTGGAGGCGGCCATCGCGCGGGATTTACCGGCGATCATGGCTGACCGCAACCAGCTCAAGCAGGTGTTTTTTAATCTCATTAAAAATGCCATGGAGGCCATGCAGCCCGGCGGCGTGCTGCGGCTCAAAACCCACGCCGACGATGACAGCGTGTACTTGCTGTGCGGGGATACCGGCAGCGGCATCAAACAGGCTGATCTGGTGAAACTGTTTCAGCCCTATCACACGACCAAGCAGGGCGGCAACGGGCTGGGGTTGATGATCGTCCAACGCATCATGCGTGAGCATGGCGGCCAAGTCGGCGTGGAGAGCAACCCCGGGGTGGGCACGTTGGTCACCCTGCAGTTCCCGCTCAAAAACCGCCGCGTGCGCCTTTTGCAGTAGCAGGCCCGCGACAGTTTGCGCCGTCGCCTTGACCGCGCGGCGCTTACGCGTGTTATA
>JBILJE010000194.1:0-6223 GCA_044377395.1 Rariglobus sp.
CGACAACAAGACGGTGGCCGAAAACCTCAACCTCGGTAGTGACTGTATCACAATCGATGGCCGCACGCGCCACGTTATCAGTTACTTGCAGGATTTCCTGTTCACGCCTGACCGCGCTCGCACCCCAGCCCGCGTGCTCTCCGGCGGTGAGCGCAACCGCCTCCTTCTCGCCCGCCTCTTCACCAAGCCGGCCAACGTCCTGGTGATGGACGAGCCCACCAACGACCTCGACGCCGAGACCCTCGATCTCTTGGAAAACTTGCTTGTCGAGTACGACGGCACGCTTCTGGTGGTGAGCCACGACCGCGCCTTTTTGGACGAAGTGGTCACCAGTTCGCTGGTGTTCGAAGGCGACGGCCAGATCGGCGACTTCGACGGGGGTTATACTGACTGGAAAGCTGAGATGGCAAAGCGTGCCGCAGCCGCCGCTGCGCCCCTGCTTAAAAGCGGCCCGGTCCGTTCCAGCGCCAACTCCGCCTCGGTGCGTAAGCTTAATAACAAGGAGCAGCGCGAACTTGCCGAGTTACCCGCACGCATTGAGAAACTGGAGACGGAGCAAGCGCAGCTCACGGTTAAGCTCGGTGATGTTGCGATTTATCGCAAAGACCCGACTGCTGCCTCGGCAGCCAAGGCGCGCCTGGATGAAATCGAGGCCGAACACGCCATCGCCTTCGCCCGCTGGGAGGAATTGGAGGCGGCCAAAAATGGCTGAGCTTCAGGTGCGAAAGCAGTTCTTTTGCACCTGGCTTGTCCAAGCCTAAGTTCGCTGCGCTGACCTTTTGGCGTTAGCGACTCGCGCGGTTCGCCAGTTGCCCAACACGAAACAATCGGCCTGTTTCCATCCCCGACCGCCTTCAACCCGAACTCCTGAGTTGGCGGCGATGAGTTGGCGCAAGATGATACCCCATAATGCATATCCGGCGACGCGGCTCAGTCGAAGATTTTACCCAGATTGAGGCGGGCGTCGGGATCCAGCGCGCGTTTCACCAGCCGGAGTAACTCGAAGGAAGCGTCACCCAATTGGCGGCGTAGGAAGGCTTTTTTGGCCAAACCGACGCCGTGCTCGCCGGTGATCGTGCCGCCGCGCTCCAGGGTGGCGGTTACGATGTCGGCGATGGCCAACTCCACGCGGTGCATCTCGGCGTGGTCGCGTTCGTCGGTGAGGATCGTCGGGTGCAAATTCCCGTCTCCAAAATGGCCAAACGTGGCGATGGTCAGTGCGTGTTTATTCGCGATGGCGTCGATGGCGCGGATCATGCCGGCGAGCTCGCTGCGCGGCACGGTTACGTCCTCCAAAATCGTGGTCGGGCGCAGGCGGGCGAGGGCGGAAAACGCGCTGAACCGGGCGGTGGCCAACTGGGTGGCTTCGGTGGCGTTGGCCGCACGGCGCACCGAGCTCGCGCCGTGGTCACGGCAGAGTTTTTCGATTTGCGCGGCTTCGTCGGCAACGGCGGCGGGGTGGCCGTCGGTCTCGATCAATAATATGGCGGCGGCCTCGCGCGGCAGGCCGACTTTGGCGAAATCTTCGACGCAGCGCAGCGTGGTTTGGTCGATGAATTCCAGCGTGCAAGGTATGATGCGCGCAGCGATGATCGCCGAAACGGTTTCTGCGGCGGCTTCCATCGACAAAAAATCTTTTGCGTGATGGCACCGGCCTCGGCGCGCAGGGTGAGGTTGGCCGCATCGACTTCGAGGATGCGGTCCATCTGGGCGAGGCAGAGCACGATGCAGCCGGACAGCGGCACGCTGCCGCCCGACAACCCCGTGCCGCTGCCACGGGTGACCACGGGCGCACCGTGTTCGCGGGCTAGGATCAGGGCGAATGACACATCGGCGGCGTCACGCGGGAAAATGACGCAGGCCGGGAGTTGTTTGAGCGTCGCAGTGCCGTCGAAGCCCTAGGGCAGGATGTCTTCGCGGGCGGTGAGCACGCGGTGCGTGCCTAGGCGTTGGGTGAGTTGGACAATGAGATCGGCCACAGGATCTGAACGTGGGGCGGCGCGCGCCCGGAATCAAAGCCGAGTTTTGGGGATGGGCTTTTCACCGGAAATCGGTGCCGGATTGGCGCAGCGCTGCGCCAGCGCTGACTCACGCTGACCCAGACCCGCACACGCATCGCCCCGCTTTCCCTCGGGCGAAGGCCCCATGGCGATTTGGCCCGCGGCGTGCGATAGGTGGGCCACTATGGATTTTAACCAACTCACCCAAATGTCCCGCCAGGCCGTCACCGATGCCCAGTCCGAGGCACGCCGTCGCAGTCACAATGAGGTTGAAACCTGGCACTTGCTCCACGCCCTGCTCGCCCAGGAAAGCGGCATCGTGCCCGCCTTGGTTGAGAAGGTCGGGCTAACGATCAGCGCCTTGCAACTGGCCGCCGAGCGCGAGCTCGACCGCTTGCCCACGGTTACCGGCAGCGTGGACGCCTCAAAGGTCTACGTGACCCAGTCGATGAACGAAGTTTTTACCCGCGCCGAGGAAGAGGCTAAATCGCTCAAGGACGACTTCGTCTCCGTCGAGCACCTGTTCCTCGGTTTGATCGACGTGGCCAAACCCGACGCCCTCGCGAAGTTTTTCAAATCCTTCGGCATTGAGCGCAGTAAAACCCTGAAGGCACTTAAGGAGTTGCGCGGTTCCCAGCGGGTCACCACCGACAACCCCGAGACCACTTACGCCGCGTTGGAGAAGTATGGCATCGATTTGGTCAAACTCGCGGCCCAGGGCAAAATGGATCCGGTGATCGGCCGCGACGACGAGATCCGTCGCGCCGTGCGCATCCTTTCGCGCAAAACCAAAAACAACCCGGTGTTGATCGGCGAACCCGGCGTGGGCAAGACGGCCATCGTCGAGGGCTTGGCCCAGCGCATCGTGCGCGGCGACGTGCCCGAAGGACTTAAGGACAAGACGATTTTTTCCCTCGATATGGGCGCGCTGATCGCCGGCGCCAAATACCGCGGTGAATTTGAGGAGCGGCTCAAGGCCGTGCTCACCGAGATCAAGCAGAGCGAGGGGCGCATCATTCTATTCATCGACGAGTTGCACACCATCGTTGGCGCGGGGAAAAGCGAAGGCGCGATGGATGCGGGCAACCTGCTCAAGCCCATGCTCGCCCGCGGTGAGTTGCACTGTATTGGCGCGACCACGCTCGATGAGTACCGCAAACACATCGAAAAGGACGCTGCACTGGAGCGCCGTTTTCAGCCGGTGCTCGTCGAGCCGCCCTCGGTCGAGGACGCCATTTCAATCCTGCGCGGCATCCGCGAGCGCTTTGAGCTCCACCACGGCGTACGGATTCAGGACAACGCATTGGTTGCCGCCGTTACCCTGTCGAACCGCTACATCAGCGACCGCTTTTTGCCCGACAAGGCCATCGACCTGGTGGATGAGGCCTGCGCGATGATCCGCACCGAGATGGACTCCGCGCCGCAGGAACTCGATGCCCTCCAGCGCCGCGTGCTCCAACTGGAGATCGAAGAAGCCGCCCTAAAGTTGGAAAAAGACGAGGCCTCCAAGCAGCGCCTCGACGTGTTGCGCAAGGAGTTGGGCGACACCCGTTCCCAAGCTATCGCACTCAAAGCACGCTGGGATAAGGAGAAAGCATCGGTCGATCGGGTGCGCAAGGTGCGCGAGGAACTCGATGCCGCCCGCATCGAGTTGGAAAAAGCCGAACGCGCCTACGACCTCAATAAGCTGGCCGAACTGCGCCACGGCAAGATACCGCAACTGGAAGCTGAATTGAAGAAAACCGAGACCAACGCAGCCAAAACCGAGCTGTTTAAGGAGGAGGTGTCCGCCGAGGAAATTGCTGAGGTGGTGTCGAAGTGGAGCGGCGTGCCTGTTACCCGTATGGTCGAGGGCGAAAAGGAGAAGCTCCTGCGGCTGGCGGATGCCTTACATGAGCGCGTGATTGGGCAGGACGAGGCGGTGGAACTCGCCACCGACGCCATTTTACGCGCCCGCGCCGGCATTAAAGACCCACGCCGTCCGGTTGGCAGCTTTCTGTTTCTTGGGCCGACTGGCGTTGGTAAAACCGAGCTGGCCAAGACCTTGGCCGAAACGCTCTTCGATAGCGAAGCCGCCTTGGTGCGCATCGACATGTCCGAGTATATGGAAAAGCACAGCGTGGCGCGGCTGATCGGCGCTCCTCCTGGCTACATTGGGTACGACGAGGGCGGGCAACTCACCGAAATCGTGCGGCGTAAACCCTACGCGGTGATCCTCTTCGATGAGATTGAGAAGGCGCATCCCGATGTGTTTAACGTGCTCCTGCAGGTCTTGGACGATGGACGCATCACGGATTCGCAGGGGCGCACGGTGGATTTTAAAAACACGGTGATTATCCTCACCTCCAACATCGGCTCACGTTTCCTGTTGGAAGGCGTGACCGGCGACACCATTCCCGAAACGGTACGTGAGGCGGTCATGGCGGAGTTGCGCCACACCTTCCGCCCCGAGTTCCTTAACCGCATTGACGAGACGGTTTTGTTTAAACCGCTTACATTGGAAGAGATTACGCGGATCGTTGACCTGCTCTTGGCTGATCTCAACCGGCGTCTCAGTGAGCGCCGGGTGACGGTGAAGCTGGATAAGAAGGCGCGTGATTGGGCCGCGGAGAAGGGCTACGACCCGGTTTTTGGTGCGCGACCGCTCAAGCGTTTTCTGCAACGGCAGATCGAGACGAAACTGGCGCGGGCGCTCATCGGCGGGACGGTGGCGGAGGGCAGCGAGGTGGTCTTCAATGTCAAAGGCGATGAGCTGGTGCTGGTAGGGAGTAATAGTTAAAGAGTAGGATAAAAGTACGGTGCTTCATCCCGCATCGGCGATTGCGATGGAAGTTTGTTCAAACCTGCAGGCTAAAGCACTACTACTTTCGATCCGCATCATTGAATGTTACTGTGGATAGTGGGCGCGCACAAAAAACCCGGCGCACACGAGGTGGGCCGGGTTCGAGGGGAACTGGTGCACAGGGGGCACCAGCGGACGGTTTACTTGCCGAGGCTGGCGCGCAGGTCGTCGAGCTGGCCGGCGCTGCCCAGCAGCACGTTGCGGCTGGCGATGAACTTCGCGTATTCCTGAATGAAGATCTTGCCCGGGGGGCGGAAGTCGAACTCGGAGGGCTTGTCGCGGAAGAACTCGCGGTGAACGCGGGTCCAAACGAGGCGGCCATCGGTGTCGATGTTGATCTTGGTGACGCCGAGTTTGGCGGCTGGGAGGTATTCGTTGACGTCGACACCCATGGAGCCGGCGATGGTGCCACCAGCGGCATTGATGCGGGCGACTTCGTCTTGGGGGACCGAAGAGGAGCCGTGCATGACGAGCGGGAAGCCATTCATGCGAGCCTTGATCTTTTCAAGGACGTCAAAGTGCAGGGACTGTTTGCCCTTGAACTTGAAGGCACCGTGCGAGGTGCCGATGGCGCAGGCGAGGGAATCACAGCCGGTTTGTTTAACAAACTCTTCGGCTTCGGCTGGGTCGGTGAGGCAGGAATGGCCTTCTTCGACGACGATGTCTTCTTCGACGCCACCCAGCATACCGAGCTCGGCTTCGACGGAGATGCCCTTGGCGTGGGCGCGATCAACGACACGCTTGGTGATCTCGACATTCTTTTCGAATGGATCGTGGGAGGCGTCGATCATGACGGAACTGAAGAAGCCGGAATCGATGCAGTCGTAGCAGGTCTGCTCGTCACCGTGGTCGAGATGGACCGCGAAAATGGCGTCGGGGAAAATCTCGGCAGCGGAGCGGATGATGGCTTCCAGCATGCGCTTGTCGGTGTAGTTACGAGCGCCCTTGGAGATTTGGATAATGAAGGGGGCCTTCGAATCCATGGCACCTTTGAAAAGGCCCATCGCCTGCTCGGCGTTGTTGATGTTGTAAGCGCCAATAGCGTACTTGCCGTAGGCGTGCTTGAAGAGCTGTGCGGTGGTTACGATCATAGGTTGATTCGGTTGTGGGAGAAGCGCCACGCTACTGATCACGTGAATCGTGCCGCAAGGGTTTTCGCGGTGCGGATCTTGGTTTCGTATCCGCACGCTTTGCGTCGCAGCAGAATCACTGGTGTTCTGGTCGTTGGACAGCGCAGTGACGTGGGCAGTTCTAATACCAAAAGCTAAATGGTTTTAGACTTTGTTTGGTTAAGGGAGGGACGACCTCCGTGTCGTCCGTGCCTCGATCTAGACCACACGGAGGTGGTCCCTCCCAAAGTCTAAATTCAAAGAGACGTTGG
>JBILJE010000012.1:0-21730 GCA_044377395.1 Rariglobus sp.
CCCGCCGTGCGCTGGTTTCGTTGTGCATCGGTGGCGGCCAAGGCGGCGCGCTCTGGCTCGAAGCCGCCTAAATACTGAAGTAGCGCAGGCTTCCAGCCTGCATCCCCGAACGGAATTCCAACCACTAATAACCACTCATTTTCACTAATAAGAAACCGAACGAAGCGTTAAATCCGACGTAGCGCAGGCTTCCAGCCTGCATCCGAGCAGACTGGAAGTCTGCGCTACTCATTAGTGGTTACCCCTCCCCTCACCGTCCGCCCCCATACCCCGCCATGAATATTAACCGCCAAATCGATGCCGAAGGCGTTTGCACCCTGCTGTTCGACCGCGCTGGTTCGTCGGCCAACGTCTTTGACCGCGCCACGCTCGAAGAACTCGACGGCCACCTCGCCGACTTGGAAAAACACGCGGGCCTGCGCGGGGTCATCCTCGCCAGCGCCAAGGATAAAATCTTCATCGCCGGCGCCGACCTCCACGAGTTCGTCACCAACCCCGCCCCCAAAATCTTGGGCGACATCGTCGATCTCGGCCACCGTGTCTTTAACCGCCTCAACCACCTCACCGTGCCCTCGGTCGCGGCCATCCACGGCATCTGCCTGGGAGGCGGTTGCGAACTCGCGCTGGCTTGCGACTGGCGCGTCGGCTCCGACGGCAAAGAAACCAAAATTGGCCTGCCCGAAACGCAGCTCGGCATCCTTCCGGCATGGGGCGGCTCGGTACGCCTGCCCGCGCTCATCGGCTTACCCGCCGCTTTGGGCCTGATTCTCACCGGCCGCCAACTCGCCGGAGTACCCGCCAAAAAAATCGGAGTGATCGACGAAATCACCCACCCCGAATACCTGCGCGAAGCCGCCCGCAAGCTGCTCGCCCAGGGCAAACGCCCTGCGCCCGCCTTCCGCGCTGCCCACCTGCCGATAGCCCGGCACCTCATCGCGTCCAAAGCCCGCCGCGACGTGTTGGCCAAAACCCACGGCCACTACCCCGCCCCGCTCAAAGCAATCGAGGTCTGCACTGCCGCCATCGGTCTCGCGGCAGACGCTGGTTTTGATCTCGAAAAAGAGGCGTTCCTCGCCCTCATCAAAACAGCGGCGTGCCGCAGCCTGCTGAGCATTTTCTTCCTGCAAGAACGCGCCAAAAAACTGCCCTGCCCGCTCGCCGCCGAACCCCTGCCGGTGCGCCGTTTTGCGGTGGTGGGCGCCGGCGTCATGGGAGCGGGCATCGCGCAATGGGCCAGTGCGCGCGGCCTGCCCGTTATCCTCAAAGATGTCGCCCCCGACGCCCTCGCCCGCGGCCTGCGCACGATCGAAACGCTGTTCACCGAAGCCGCCAAAAAACGCGTCTTCACCCCGGCCGAAGCCGCAGCCGGCATGAACCGCGTCACCCCAGTTTGTACGAGCGTTCCGTTGACCGGCGTCGATCTGGTGGTGGAGGCGGCGCTGGAAAAACTCGAAGCCAAACAGGCGATTTTCCGCGATCTGGAACAGCACTCCCGCCCCGACACCGTGCTCGCCACCAACACTTCGGCGCTGTCCATCGACGCGATTGCCGCGCCGCTGGAGCACCCCGAGCGCGTGGTGGGAATCCACTTTTTTAACCCGGTTAACCGCATGCAACTCGTCGAGTTGGTCCGCGGCCCGCGCACCTCGGCGGCGACACTCGCCACCGCGCTGCAATTCACCAAAGCAATCGGCAAGCTGCCGGTGATCGTCAACGACTCGCCCGGCTTTTTGGTTAACCGCATTCTGATGCCCTACTTAGTCGAGTCAGTGCGGCTGTTCCGCGAAGGCCATGCCCCCGCCAAAATCGACCGGCTGATGCTCGCCTTCGGCATGCCGATGGGCCCGCTGCGTTTGGCCGACGAGGTCGGCTTGGACGTGGCCCAGCACGTGGCGCAGGATCTCGCCAAACGCCTCAAAAACCCCATGCCAGCCGACGACACGCTGCCGCAGATGATTGCCAAAGGCTGGCTCGGGAAAAAGTCCGGCTGCGGGTTTTATACGCACCCCAAAACCAAAGGCGCCAAGTCGTCCGCAAACCCCGGCCTGAGCACCTTGTTTATCCCCACAGCCGACTGCCGACGATCGACCGACGAGGAAATCGTCGACCGCCTCGTGTTGATCATGATCAACGAAGCCGCGCGTTGTTTGGCTGAAGGCGTGGTGGCGGCCTCGGAAGACGTCGATTTCGGCATGATATTGGGCACCGGCTGGGCGCCATTCCGCGGTGGCCCGCTGCGTCACGCCGACACGGTTGGCACCACCGAAGTGGTGGCGCGGCTGGACAGCTTGGCCAAGGACGTCGCGCCGCATTTCGCCCCCTGCGACCACCTGCGAGCGCTGGCGAAGGCCGGCAAGGGTTTTTACGCCAAGTGATGCACCCCGAGCCCGGCAACAACGTCCAACGTTCAACATTCAACGCTCAAGCGAACCCCGATCAACGTACACCCGGAGAGCCACTTGAACGTTCAACGTTGAATGTTGGATGTTGAACGTTCTCCGCCCCTCCGAAACTCCGCCCTACTCACTACCCGCTACTCGCTACTCACTACTTCCCCTATGAACCCCACCGACGACACCCCCAGTAACATCGACACTTCAAAGATGACACAGGGCCAACGCGAGGCCCTCGAAATGACCGAGTCCGCCCGTAGCGAATCCACCTACCGCAGCTACGTCGGCGACTTGTTCATGGGCCGCTTTTCCCTCGAACATATTTACCCCTTCCCGCTCCAATCCGCCGCCGATGCCACCGCCGGCCGGCCGTTCCTCGACGAATTATCCCACATTCTAAAAAACGAGGTCGACCCCGACCGCATCGACACCGAGGGCGAAATCCCCGACGCCTTGATCCAGCGCCTCGGCAGTCTCGGCGCTTTTGGCATCAAAATCCCCAAGGAATACGGCGGCCTGGGCCTGTCCCAACTCAACTACTCCAAGGCGGCCGTGCTGCTGGGCAGCGTCGATGGCAACCTCACCGCGCTGCTCTCCGCCCACCAATCCATCGGCGTGCCTCAGCCGCTCAAAATGTTCGGCACCCCCGAGCAGAAAAAAAAGTACCTGCCGCGCGTGGCCCGGGGCGAAATCTCGGCCTTTGCCCTGACCGAAAACGGCGTCGGCTCCGACCCCGCGCGAATGGAAACCCGCGCCGAACCCAGCCCCGACGGCAAAGACTTCATTATTAACGGCGAAAAACTCTGGTGCACCAACGGCGTCAAAGCCGGCGTGATCATCGTCATGGCGCGTACGCCCGACAAGGTGGTCAACGGCAAGCCGCGCACCCAGATTACCGCCTTCTTGGTCGAGATGAACACGCCGGGCGTCGAGGTGGTGACGCGCTGCCGGTTCATGGGCCTGCGCGCCCTTTACAACGGCGTGGTCCGCTTCACCAACGTGCGCATCTCGCGCGACGCCATCGTCGGCGGCGAAGGTCGCGGCCTCAAGGTCGCCCTCACCACGCTCAACACCGGCCGCCTCACGATTCCGGCCGGTTGCGTGGGTTTTATGAAACGCTGCCTCGGTTATTCGCGCGAATGGGCCGCCAGCCGCATCCAGTGGGGCGCGGCGGTGGGCCAACACGAGGCGATCGCCAGCAAACTCGCCCGCATGGCCGCCAACACCTTCGCCAACGAGGCCATGGTCATGCTCACCTCGGCGCTGGTCGACCGCGACAAGGCCGACATCCGCCTCGAAGCCGCCATGTGCAAACTCTGGGGTTCGGAAGCGGCTTGGCAGGCGGTCGACGACACCATGCAAATCCGCGGCGGACGCGGCTACGAAACCGCTTCCTCGCTCAAAAACCGCGGCGAAGAACCCGTGCCGGTGGAGCGCATGATGCGCGACAGCCGCATCAACCTGATTTTCGAAGGCTCCACGGAGATCATGCACCTATTCCTCGCCCGCGAGGCGCTCGACCCGCACCTTAAAGTGGCGGGAACGGTGCTCGATTCGCGCCAACCGCTGGGCACGCGTGCGGCGGCGGCGGTCAAAGCCGGTGCGTTTTACGCGCTCTGGTACCCGAAGCTATTCCTCCCCAGCGGCGGGATCCCCTCCGACCTGACGCCTGCGTGCAAACCGGCGCTAGCCTACGTGTCGCGTGTGTGCCGCCGGTTGGCGCGGACGCTTTTCCACGCGATGGCGCTCAACGGCCCTAAACTGGAAAAACGCCAAGTGTTGCTGGCGCGCATCGTGGACATCGGCACGGAGCTCTTTGCGATCTCGGCGACCGCTTTGTATGCGGATGCGTTGATCAAACAAGCGTCCCCCGACCACAGCCGCGAGGATGTGGAGAACCTGATGAAGACCTTTACGGCGCAATCGCAGCGGCGGATCGGGTTGGCGTTTGCCGGCATCGGTAAAAACCACGACCACGGCGACTACGCCTTGGCGCAAAAGATCCTCGATCCGGCCCACCACACCCAGTTGCGCGAAGGGATTGTTGGATAGTCATGCAGTTGATACCATCTCGACGACCGGGGCATAGAACCGAACCGTTATTTACCGCTAATGAGCACTAATAATCGCTAATGAAAAACCGGAACACCGTGTTTCTAAATTAGCATCTATTCGCTTTCATTTCGGTAAGCCGGATCGATCCGACTTTCGTGACATTTCGAGTGTTTCGTGGGCACAACTCTGCCGCTTAATTAACGAACCACCGCGCGGGGTAAAATTTCGCTTGCGCACGCTCTGGGGTTTATAGAAGTTCGCCACCTGCGTTAGTGTCGCTCCGTCGGTTACGGGGTGGCACCACGACTGGTTTGGCATCCCGCCAAATTAGAACGGTGACGCCGGCAAACGCCGTGGTGCAAACCATGACGGGCGCGGGTGGCACGGAACCCTCACCGGTTCCCTACAGTTGTGTAACTTCTTAAAATCAAACCATGTCCACCGTCGTTAAGCCCGAAATCATCTCCGCCTACAAAATTCACGATACCGATACCGGTTCGTCCGAAGTCCAGGTTGCCCTGCTGACTGCTCGCATCAATCACTTGACCGAGCACCTGCGCACGCACCGCAAGGATTTCCACAGCCGCCGCGGCCTGCTGCAGATGGCCTCCCGCCGTCGCAAGCTGCTCGACTACTTGAAGCGCCACAACATGCCCAAGTACAACGAGTTGCTCCAGCGCCTGAGCCTCCGCAAGTAATTATCCCCTTCATCCAAAGGGCGACCCTTAACCGGGTCGCCCTTTGTTTTTTTAGACAATCCGCTGAAGTCTGACCAACGTTCAACATCCAACATTGAACGTCCAACATCCAAGAAACCTGCAGCGTTAAACGTTAGAAGTTGGTCCTTGGTCCTTGGCCCTTGGCCATTGGTCATTGGTCATTGGACCTTGGTCCTTGTCCATCGGTCCTTGGTCCTTGGCCCTTGGCCATTGGTCATTGGTCATTGGACCTTGGTCATTGGTCATTGTCCATCGGTCCTTGGTCCTTGGCCCTTGGCCCTTGGCCATTGGTCATTGGACCTTGGTCATTGGTCATTGTCCATTGGTCCTTGGTCCTTTCCCTCCCGCCCCCTCCCCTTTCAGCCGAACCTGCCGCGTGTCGCAGGCCGGCTTTTCTATCCGCGACGCGCAACCGAACTACGAAATAACACATGTCCCTGAAGCAGAAACACTCCGTCACGATCGCCGAACTCGGCATCACCTTCTCCACCGGCACTTACGCCGCCCTCGCTAATGGCGCGGTCAACGTCTCCGTGGGTGAAACCAACGTCTTTGTCACCGCCTGCGTCGCGCAGTCGATGAAGCCCGGCCAGGACTTCTTCCCCCTCACCGTTGATTACCGCGAAAAGTACGCCGCCGCCGGTCGTTTCCCCGGTGGTTACTTCAAACGCGAAGGCCGCCCTTCCGAAAAGGAAATCCTCACCTCTCGCCTCTGCGACCGTCCCTGCCGCCCCCTCTTCCCCGAGGGTTTCCTCAATGAGGTCCAGATCATCGGCCAGCTCATGTCCGCCGACCAGTTGAACGAGGCCGACATCCCCATGGTCAACGGCGCTTCTGCCGCCCTCGCCATCTCCGACATTCCGTGGAACGGGCCGATCGCCGCCGTGCGCGTCGCCGAAATCGACGGCGTGTTTATCGCCAACCCGACAATCGAACAGATGTTCCAGTCCTCCCTCGACCTCATCTACGTGGGTAACGAGAAGGACATGCTCATGATCGAGGGTTCCGCCGACCAGATCCCCGAGGCCCGCTTCATTGAGGCCCTCGAATTCGGCCACAACGCCATCCAGCCAATCATTCGCGGTATCCGCGAACTCGTTGCCCTCGTCGGCAAACCCAAGGCCCACTTCGCCTTGGTTGGCGCCAGCGCCGAGGCCCGCGCCATCATCGAGCGCGTAGTGTCCACCGAGCGCATCGTCGCCGCCATCTTCGGCCACGAAAAAGCCGTCCGCTCCGCCAACGTAAAAGGCCTCAAGGCCGAGGCCCACGCCGCGCTCTCCCTCGAACTCGGCGCAGGCCGCTTCAGCGACGTGGATCTGAACGTCGTTTTTGAAGACCTCCAATACAAAGCCTACCGCAAGGCAGTCCTCGAGCGCGGCGTGCGCGCCGATGGCCGTGATGCCAAGAGCCTGCGCCCCTTGCACTCCGAGGTCGGCATTCTGCCCCGCGTACACGGTTCGGCTGCGTTCAAACGTGGCGACACCCAGAGCATCGTCCTCACGACCCTCGGGCCGACCAAGGAAGCCCAAGACCTCGACGCCCTCACTGGCGGCGTGAAATCCAAGAGCTTTATCCTTCATTATAACTTCCCTCCGTTCTCCGTGGGTGAGACCGGCCGCTTCGGTTCCCCCGGACGCCGCGAGGTCGGCCACGGTGCCCTCGCAGAGCGTTCGCTCGTGCCGGTGCTGCCGCCCGAGGACGTGTTCCCCTACTCCATCCGCGTCATCTCCGAGATCATGGCCTCCAACGGCTCGACCTCGATGGCCTCGGTCTGCGGCGGCTGCTTGTCGCTGATGGACGCCGGCGTTCCCCTGATCGCCCCCGTGGCCGGCATTTCCTGCGGCCTGATGACCGAGATCGACGCCTCCGGCACGATCACCAAGTGGTCCACCATCACCGACATCCTCGGTGAGGAAGACCATTTCGGCGACATGGACTTCAAGCTCGCCGGCACCACCAAGGGCATCACCGGCTTCCAGCTAGACCTGAAGATCAACGGCCTGCCCTTCGAGATCGCCAAGGTCGCGATTCACCAAGCCCGCGAAGCCCGCGTCGAAATCCTGCGCAACATGCTTGCCGCCATCCCGGCCCCGCGCAAAGACCTCAGCACCTTCGCTCCCCGCATCCAGACGATCCAGATTGATCCGGAGAAGATCGGCCTGCTCATCGGGCCCGGTGGCAAAACCATCCGCCGCATCGTGGAAACCACGGGCGCGCAGATCGACATCTCCGACGACGATTCGGGCAAGGTGTTCATTTATTCGAACAACGCCGAGTCCTCCAACCGCGCGCTCAAGGAAATCGACAGCCTCTGCGGCGGCGGTTCCGGTGGCGGTGGCGGTGGTGGCGGCGGCGCTCCGATCGAGAACGGCAAGATCTACACCGGTCGCGTGACCGGCGTGAAAGAGTTCGGCGCGTTCGTCGAGTGTCTGCCCGGTAAAGAAGGTCTTTGCCACATCAGCGAATTGGCCGACTTCCGCGTGCGCCGCACCGAAGATGTGGTCAAGATGGGCGACAGCATCACGGTGAAGTGCATCGGCATCGACGAAAAGTCGGGTAAAGTACGCCTCAGCCGCAAAGCCGCCCTCAAGGACCTCGAAGGCCAAGCCCCGGTCGCCGAAGACGCGCCGGTTGTCGCCTAAAAGTTAACTGACTCCATCGAGCGTAAGCGAAGCCGGCCCCCTCACAGTGGGCCGGCTTTTTTGTGCCCAAAACCCAAGTAGTCGGGCACCGGGCGCACTAGATTCGTTTTTGAGCACAAAGTAGGTCACTACCTTATTAGTAATGCCCCCTGATCAGGCGTAGGTTGGAGGCTTGCCGAATTCACCGTCTTTTAACCCGCAACCGCACCTAGCCCCATGAAAGACCACCCCGAACTCAACCGACTCCAACCTCACCCTAGTGCTCTGAATCCGGAGCTGAATCGATCCGTGCCCGCGTTCGATTTTATGCCCCTAGTCGGAGCCGTTCTTCTGCGCTGGCGCCAATTACTGGTGGTCGCGTTTTTGTGTGGGTTAACCAGTTTACTCGTCGGCTTGGTGTTATTTCGCCCGAGTTACTCTACCTCGGTCCAGTTGAGCCGTTACGACACGCCCATCGCCTCGGAGGACTACCGCCCACAGTCCTACGATACGGGGTTGCTCTTCGGCCTAATCTCATCCCCCGATACGCTTCAAAAAGCGAGGTCCAAGCTGTCCACATCCGCTCCGGCCAGCCGACGGCCTAGCAGCCTTGCCCTCACGATGGATCGCAACAGTACGATCATCACCATAAAAGTAACGAGCCCGACCCCGGCCGAGGCCCTAGCCTTGGCTAATCACATCGGTGCGGAATCGGTTCAATTCACCCGCAACCTCCAGCAGCAGGAAGCGCAGGAGGCCGCACGCCTACACGAGCAACAACTTGCCGATAACGATGCCGATCGCACCAAGGTTCGCCAGCTCCTTGCCGTGATCGAGGCGCAGCGCACCCAGGCTCAGTTGATTCAAATGGTGCCAAACCCGAACCCCTCTAAACCGGCGATTGCGCAAGCAGTACCGCCACGAGGCAACCACCTTTATGACCGAGTGCAGGTCGCCCGCGAGCAACTCGACGAACTGCAAACGCGGTTTACCGACGCGCACCCGTTGGTTCGGGAGCAAAAGGCTCGTTTGGCTACACTAACCGCTCAGTTGCCCACCGCCCCAAGCATGGGCGGCGGCGCCCCCCTAGGCGACACCGTGGCATTACTCGGTGCGTACCCGCCCGCCACCAACGTGGCGAACCAAAGCTCGGGCTACGATGCCCTGGCCATGACCTTGGGTAACCTTGAAAACCGCCATAACACGCTTATTACCCGGCAACGTGCCCTGCAGCCCTTCTTGCAAAACCCGCCTGGCTATCTCCGCCAGTTAGAGCCCGGCACGTTGAGTAACGTGACTAAAAAACAATCAGCCCCCTTGGTTGTGGCGCTTACTTTGGTGGGAAGCCTACTTGGCATCACCGTTATTGTCGGGGTCATTGTCCTGCGTGAATTGCTCGACGACCGCGTGAAAACCGGGGCCGACCTAGAGCGTATCACCGGTCTGCCGCTGCTCGGCACACTCGGTGAACTAGAAGACATGAAATCGGAGGATAAGGCGCATTGGGCATTGCGCAACTGGACGACGCTGCGCGGCCGCCTGAGCGCCGCACCGGGGCAAGGCCTCGCTTGTGGATTCACCTCAGCCAATGGAGGGGAAGGCCGATCCACCTGGATCGAGCTTCTGGCCGGCGCCGCCCGCCAATGTGGATTCAATGTACTCGTGGTTTCGGCCGACAACTCGACCGGGCCGACCACTGATTTAAGTACGACATCTCGGTCGACGAGCTCGCTCTCGGCACCCACTTGGGGAACCCCTGAGTTCACGGCGATGCTGGTGGCCAACCCGATCCGCTTGACGGAAAAATATGCCCAACCCCAGCTGTTGCCCTCTGACAGCCTGCCGTTGCCGAGCGACTGGATCTGGGATCTCGAGCGTCGCAACCAATGGCAACGGGCGATGAGCACGTGGCGCTCGATCGATAACCTCGTGATCCTCGTCGACCTCCCGCCAATGGACTCGCCCGAGACGCTGCTCTTGGTCGAAAACATGACCAATCTCGTCTGGCTGACTGAAAGTCACCGAGCTGAGGCGGGGGAGACGATCGAGCATATTGAAACCCTGCGCCATGCCCGTAGCCACCTGATCGGCGCAGTCCTCAACCGTGCGCCCGATGCTACTACCAAACCCCGGTTTGCCCGGTGGTTTGGCCGCCGCTCATTGCTGCTGGCAACAGCCTTCGGTCTGGCCGGAGCGCCAGCCGCCGCGCAACCGCCCACGACGGGGTCGCCTACAGGGTTTAACTCCACATCGTCGACGGCCTCCTTTGCCGTACTCGATACACCTAAACGGGCGCCCTGGCAGCAGCGTTTTACCCTAGGGCCCGGAGACCAACTCCAGCTCAACGTCTACGGCCAGGCCGATTCCACCTCGTCCACCCTTCTCATCGGCCCCGATGGCCGTATCAGCTACCTTGAAGCCCAGAACCTCATGGCCGCCGGCCTCACGGTGGATGAATTTCGTGCCGAATTGAACCGTGCACTCGGCAAATTCCGGAATAGCCCCGAGATCATCGTCCGCCCCGCATCCTATCACAGCAAACGCTACTACGTACTCGGCGCAGTGGTAAAAAAAGGGGCATTCCCCCTGAATCGCCCGCTCACGATCATCGAGGCCGTGTCGCAAGCTCAAGGCCTGGAAACACGCGTCATCGATCGCAGCCTTGTTACGCAAGCCGACCTACCCAATAGCTTCATCTCCCGCCAAGGCAGTCGGCTGCCGGTGGATTTCCAGAAGCTATTCTCTGAGGGAGATCTAACCCAAAACATCTCACTGGAACCGGACGACTACCTTTACTTTCCACCCACCGAGCGCCTGCAGATCTATGTGCTTGGCGAGGTTCGTTACCCAGGAGGACTGATTACCTCCGGTCGAACGGGAACACTTGAGGCTATTGCCATCCGGGGCGGTTTCTCTGAACGCGCCTGGCCCAAGCGGCTACTCGTCATCCGCGGGTCGCTCAAAAAGCCCCAAACCTTTATCGTCAACGCAAACGACATCCTGGCTGCAAAAACCCCTGACTTTCAGTTGCAGCCCAAGGACATCGTTTATGTTGGCAATCGGCCCTGGTATAAAGCCGAGGAGCTACTCGACCTCGCAGCCTCTGCATTTATCCAATCTGCCGTGGTCACCAAAACGGGGCTGAGTGTCACCCCAATAGGCACCCGTTAATCATCCGCATTAATCGGTATTACCCAGATAGTAATGGGGCGGAATACCCGCCCCACCACAGCGCCTAGTAGGCAGTAAACTTCGAGTTGTCCGATTGTGTTCTGAGGTAGTGCGGTGCTTCAGCCCGCAGGTTTACAGCGGATTCCCTCCTGCACTTACCGATGAGGGCTAAAGGACCGCACTACTTTCGATCCGCTACTTTAAATGTTACTACCTACTGGTCAAAGCGCTGCCAGCGATAGTTTGAAAAATACCCGCCGCCCCCATCGCAAACCCCAGAAGCCCTCTGATCTTCATGAAACCGTTTTTTCTCGTCGGGTTCCCGACCCCAAATCCCCTTCATTGCTGCCCAGCAACTGTCCCCATAGCGGCAGTTTCAGCTTTATGCCGCTTCTCTAGCCCGAGCCGCTCCGACCCAGCCCCGTTGCCGTGGTGGATCCATACGCTGCACGGGTTTGGAGTGGGCAGTTGCGCAGCAGTCGGCTTGCTCCTCGCGCTGACCCTCAGCGGGTGCAGCACACCAAAACGTCCGCCAGCAACGCCGGTCGCCGCGAGCCTAGTCGCCGCACCGGAGTCCCCTCGGCTCGACCCCAAACTACTCCTGCTTCCGCCTGATGAATTCACGCTGGGGCCAGGCGATAGGCTGGAAATCGAGTTCATTGGTGACACGACGACTCGGAGCACCACCGAGGTCGGGCCAGATGGAAAAATTTATTTCAACCTGTTACCGGGTATCGACGTGTGGGGAATGACCCTTTCCCAGACCCGCAGCATGATCACGGCCCGCTCCGCTCAATTCATGCGGGAAACACCCAACGTCGCGGTTACCCTGCAAGCGGTGGTCAGCAAACGCGTCTGGGTCCTTGGTAGCGTTAACCAACCAGGCATTTATCCCATGTCTGGCCCGATGACCTTGTTGGCTGGGTTGGCCGAAGCGGGCGGCCCTACTGCAGCCGAAGAAGGAAGCACCCCGCTGGCTTCACGCAGCGTGTCCGCCGATTTACGCCGCAGTTTTGTGCTGCGACGCGGACAAATACTGCCGGTGGACTTCGAACGGTTGATCCGCCAAGGGGATTTCTCGCAGAATATCTACCTACTGCCGGGCGACTTCATTTACCTTCCAGCCGCCACAGCGCAAACGGTGCATGTGCTCGGAGCGGTCAGCGTTCCGGGCGCCGTCTATTCAGGTGACGGCATCACGCTAATCCAAACTATAGCGAGTGCCGGTGGAACCATCAAAGACGCCTATGTGACCCATGTCGCCATCGTCCGCGGTTCGCTCACGCAGCCAACGATCTCAATTGTGGACTATAAAGCCATGCTCAAGGGAACCGCGCCAGACGTGGCGCTGGAGCCGCACGACATCGTGTACATCCCCTACACCCCGTATAGAACAGTCGGTCGCTACGTGGATCTGATCCTGCGCACCTTTGTACAAACGGTGGGCGTGAACGAAGGTGCCCATGCGGTCGAGTCCAACTCGGGGGCGGTGGGCGTCAACGTACAGGTAAACCCCCGCTAGCAGGCAGTAACATTTAAAGTGTCGGATCGAACTAGGGTTTGGCGGTGGAGTTTTAGCTATCGGCTTTATCAGTGTTTATTAGTGCTCATCAGTGGTTAAAAATCTCCGTTTTGGGGAATTGAAAGACACGACACTCGGACTTCGATCCGGTTAACCACTGATGAGCACTAATGTTCACTCATTTCGGAGTAGTGATTTTCGGCAATCCATCGCTGTTTGATCCGACACTTTAAATGTTACTACCTACTAAGCCTAATTCTATGACCAACTCCCAGCTCTATCTTGATGAAAATCAGATGCCCGCGCGTGCAGGGACAGTGCCCAGCCTTGATGGTATGCGCGCAGCGAGCATAGGATTGGTCCTGCTGGCCCATTTTGTGAGCAATAAAATACCCGGCGGCTTAGGAGTGTATGTTTTTTTTGTGGTCAGTGGATTCCTCATCACCCGCCTCTTATTCGCTGAGCTCAACTCCACCGGGCATATTTCACTACCGCTGTTTTATGCGCGACGTATTCTGCGGCTCTACCCGGTTATCATCCTCTATGTCATTGTGGTGATCGGCTTGGCGATCACCACGGGACGACCATACAACTTAATAGAGCCGGCTTCGGCGCTAGGCTATTTTGCCAACTACTGGTATGCACATCTCGACGCCCATAAAATCGAGCCCGCCTTACCCTTCGCGATGTTTTGGTCACTGTCGATCGAAGAGCATTTCTATATTTTGTTTCCTCTGACATTTCTGCTATTACGCGGCCATGCTCAGCGCTTGGTACAGGTTCTCAGCGGATTAGCGTTAACTTGTGTCGGGCTGCGCCATGTAGGCGCGCGGTTACACCCGGAAGCATTGGACACCATTCAGTTTTACGCTGAAACCCATTACCGGCTCGATTCAATCGGCTTTGGGGTGATATTAGCGGTTTTGTGTGAAAGCCCAAAAGGCCGGCGCATAATTCAATCGGTGGCCCAACCTGCAGCAGCTGGAACAGCACTCGCGGTCGTTTTTGGATGCCTGCTTATTCGCGACCCGTGGTTTCGCGAGACGCTGCGGTACAGCCTGTTAGGTATAGCGATAACCGTCATCATAGCGGCGGTTATATTCGGGAGGTACTATAGCTGGATCCAGCGTGCACTTAATTGCGAGGTGATGAGTTGGATTGGTCGGCTAAGCTATTCGCTCTACGTTTGGCACGGCGGTGTGGCATTTTTTATGCCTAAGCAGAACTGGCCCGCTTGGCAGTACGCCACGCTGTGCCTGAGCGTGAGTTTCCTCGTAGCCACGGCTTCCTACTACGGGCTGGAACAACCCTTCCTTTCTTTGCGTAAGCACTTCCGTTCTCGCCCCACGTGCAGTCGGGCATTGGCCCTTTCAGAAGGGGTACGGTCCTAAACCGCTGCTGCTATTTCACAAACAGATTAAGCCGACTTTTACCTAGTGCGTGACACGCTTATTTAATTACCAATAAAAAAGAGTGAGGCGTGACTATTCGAAATCACGTTAACCGTTAAGGTTAACGATAAAGTGCTGTAGTCGGAGCCAGTGTGAGCACGTTATACTGGCGGATTGCCAAGCGCCACCATTCAGCCAAAGCAGAACTGGGCTGTTTCCACAATTCCTCATGGAGAAGTATCATCGACTCCGAATCGAGCAGCAGCGCCAGTTTTTCCTTCGTGGTGAGCTGCGCGGGCCCTTCACTCAATAGACGCTGCCGCAGGGTGACGAACCAATCACGGGACTCCTCGCTTGGACGCCGCTGGCGCAACATAGCCACATGCACTGCATTTACATACGGATCCAGTACGGCCTGAAGAAGACCATAGTCGTTACGCAATGACTCGATCGGGCGCATGTGCTTATAACATTCAACCAAGTTCTGCGTGAGGCGGCTCAGCTCATGGGGTGGTTGAGTTTCTTCAGGAGTAAGAAAGACACCCAACTTGCGCGTTTTTTGTCCGAGCGAGTTTTTACTCATCATAATCGAAACAGGAATGGACAGAACCAATCCTGCCAGCACGGGACTCAGCCACCAGAAAAAGGCAGGCAGCAATATATAAGATGACACACCCCAAATCAGGCCAAATAAGGCTTGGCCACCATGCGTGATAATCGCCTCACGCCAGTCAGTACCGTCCTCGGCACCACGGCGTTGGGTGACCCACGAAACACCCTGACCCAACAATATAGAGAGCACAAATTTACTATTAAACATCATGTGCACGGGTGCCAACAACCCGGAGCAAAGGATCTCCATCAAGGCTGACACCGCCAACGCCCCCCTGCCGCCAAATTTAGCGGCATCGGACGACTTCTGCATGACCGTCACCACACTAATGATCTTGGGCAGAAACAGGAGTAGCATGGTGAAAACGAAGAGTATAAACGCTTCAGGGATTTCGAATATAAAGCCGAAAACCCGGGTATAGGCCTCGAATGCGACGGTGCCAGTAACCGGGGCAAGCACCTGATTAAAAACGTGTATAGTGCTAAACACGAGAAAGAGCAGCCAAAGCGGACAGGAGACATAGGCCATCACCCCCATCAAAAGATGGAACCGGTTGGCGGGACGGAATCCACGGGCGGCAATCAACCAGGCGTGCTGAAGGTTTCCTTGGCACCAGCGCCGGTCTCGTTTGGCACTATCAATCAGAGTGGGTGGGCCCTCTTCATAGGTGCCTTCAATGTCATGAGCCAGCCAGACCTGCCAACCTGCTTTGCGCATGAGCGCAGCCTCAACAAAGTCATGCGAAAGAATACGACCGCCAAAAGGCTCAGTGCCAGGCAGGTCGGGCAATGCGCAATGGTCAATGAAGGGTTGTACACGAATGATCGCGTTGTGCCCCCAATAGTTGCCGTCCTGCTGCTGCCAATAATTTAAGCCCGCCAAAAAAATTGGGCTATAAAGTCGATTGGCGAACTGCTGCATGCGCGCATAGAGCGACTCGCCATAGGCCAGACGAGGGGCGGTTTGAATCAAACCAGCCTGCGGATTTTTCTCCATCATGGCCACCAGTTTAACAATCGCCTCGCCGGTCATGATCGAATCGGCATCGAGCACCAGCATATAGCGGTAGCGCTTGCCCCAACGGCGGAGGAAATCAGCCACGTTACCCGACTTTTTATTAATCTGATGGCGGCGTTTACGGTAGAAAATCCGCCCGAAGCCATTGACCTGCTTACACAATTCAACCCATGCGATCTCCTCTTGAATCCATTGATTGGGTTTATTGGAATCGCTGAGGATAAAAAAGTCGAAATGCTCGATCTTTTTAGTCTCCTGCAAAGAGCGGTAAATGACGCGTAAACCCTCGAATACACGACTGACGTCCTCATTGAATACCGGCATCACAATCGCGGTACTGGCCAATGCTACATCCTCATGATCCCAGTCCACAGTACGCGTAATACACTGGCGATCACCACCACGATTTATTACATATAAACCTAACATAGCGGTGACAAAACCCACCGCAATCTGCGCGAATAAAATCACAAACAGCACCAAAAGAACCCACTCGATCCCGTTTATTTTATCATTACGCCACAAGAGATCGGCCATGAACCAGGTGGCAATGCTGGTTAGCAACAGCACCGAGGAATAAAACCAAGCGCGGCGTTTAGACAGGCGCTTGTGACTGATGAATTGATGCAAAGTCGGAGACGGAGATTTCATACGCTTTTAGCGTGTAACAAAGAATATACCAAAAAGGGCTCCGAGGAATAATGCCCATAGCAAAACCATACGCAGCAAAGGCCATTTCTCCATTCGCTCCAGCGTCTCGCCGGCCGCCTCAGTGATCGGCCCCAGATCGATGTCACGCGGCACCATGCTCGACACCGTCATGTCCGGCCCGGCCTTTATTGAACTGGCAAGCATGGTGGAGGCAAAGTCAGCCGGAATATTACCCCGATCCAAAAAAGCATAAGGCCACTGCTGGGGGCCATCGCACAGTAGCATTGCCACGCGTCCATCGATCGCAATGCGTTGATGCTCACGATTCTTTATTCCAAGAACATCGGCAAACCACTGATCCATCATTTCCTCGACCGCCTCGGCTGCCAACGTGGTTGGATCGAGGGCTGGATTCGCAGCGTGACGTTGCGCGGCGCGCTCCAAAACGGCCTGAATTAAGCGGCTTTGATGAAGGCGATTATGAATACGGTGGGCGCGCAGGTAGTCCTCCACCCGCACATAGGCCGCATTCCATGCCTCCATCGTCCCCGTGCGGGGACGAAAAGTCGACAAGGGCTGGTCTATGGAGTCCATAGATAGCTCCACGTTTCGGTAAGAATGTGGGGTGGCTTTTTAAGTGAACAACGCAGCTCTACCGGACGACCGGTGCCGTCGGGCTTGATCGCAAAGGCGGCGCGCCAAGTCCCATTATAAGGATTTTTCTCCAGGCTCTTATGAACCAGCTTAGCCCCTGTGCCGACCTCGATCTCTGCATCAATATCGGGCAGAGGGCGCTGATAGGCTAAATAGGGACCGGTGAAATCCACCCAAAAACGGACCAAGTCTGGTTCTTGTGTGGCTGATCGCCCAAAGCGGGTGGAGGTGACGTAGCCCGCAGGCGGCGTGCGTGCGCCGGGCTTACCCTCTTGGAACCAATGCAGTTTATACTCAGCAAGTACAGGCGAGCCCAAAGGCGGAAGTTTAGCCGGAACCCAAAAAGCCACTATATTATCTTCTGTTTCATTCGGAGTGGGTAACTCAACCAAACGCACATCACCGGGCCCCCACGCCCCGATCGGTTCAACCCAAACACTGGGACGCTCATGATAATGGGCCTCCAAATCCTCGTAAGAAGAAAACTTGCGGTCGCGTTGAACTAAACCAAAGCCCTTGGGATTTTCATCACCGAGAGCCGCCACGCGGATGGCTTTAGGGTTGGAGAGCGGCCTCCAGAGCCATTCGCCATTCCCCCGCTGCATGAGTAAACCATCAGAATCATGCACCTCAGGGCGCAGATCGTCATTTTTATGGGATCCGTTTTCACCAAACCAGAACATGCTGGTCAAAGGAGCCACGCCGAAGACGGCAACGTCCTTGCGGCGATAAATCGCGCTCTTTACCTCCATCACCGTGGCATCGCCGGGGGTGATGATGAAACGAAATGCCCCGGTTACGCTCACGCTGTCCATAAGGGCGTACACCGTAATCGACTTCGATCTACCGGTGGGGCGCTCAATCCAAAACTCCTCAAACACAGGAAACTCCTCGCCGCCGGGTTCGGCGGTATTGAGCGCCAAGCCGCGCGCCGAAAGCCCGTACCGCATGCCCTTGCCTAGGGCGCGGAAGTAGCTCGCCCCCTGAAACACCGCCAACTCGTCGAGGTACTCGTTGTTGTTGAGAGCGGTGTGTACGCGGAAACCGGTGAAGCCCATGCCTCCAGGGATACTGCCAAGATCCTTGTTGGCACCAAAGTTGAACAGATTCTTGTCGTACTGGATCATGTCAACTTGGCCGTCGTTCACCTCGGAGATGAGCACGGTGCGGTTGTATATGAACCCGGGATGGAAAAATTGGAGCTGGAAGGGTAGGCGATCGCGCCGTCCCCAGGCCTCGTTGGGATTGAAGCGCAAGTCGCGGTACTGGTCGTACGAAAGCTTGCGCAAGGCTTCCGGCACGCGATTGGGTCGCTCGGCGTAGGGCTTGGATGCGAGCACTTTGGCTTGATATTGCAGTACCTCGAAGTCGAACGGCACGTCTTTCGCTCGGCTGGCGGCACCACCAAATACAGTAAGGCTGATCCCCAAAAGTAGGAGTCGTTTCATTTGTCTAAGAAATAGGCATGTTGCTTAGCGGTGATCGTCAGTCCAGCACGTTCCATGACTTTGAGAAGATCTTCCCAGGTCGTGCGCTTCGCCTTACGTGCCGCCGTGGCCCCGGATGCTTCCTGCCGCAGCAAATAACTTGGGTGATAGCTAACGATCAACGGTTTACCCGAAAATTGATTCCACTGCCCACGAACATCGAGCAGGGTTTTGAAACTGCCCGCGCCAAGCAGGCCTCGCGCGGCAGTCGCCCCCAAAACCACGATTAGATCGGGGTTCACCACTTCGATTTGGGCGCGCAAAAACGGTAGGTTAAACGCCATTTCCTCCGCCGTGAGGTCGCGGTTGGCAACCTGCTCCATGCCCGCGGCAGTCGGAGTCTGCGGACGCCACGCCATGAGGTTAACGATGTAGACGTCCTCACGCTTCAGGCCCATCGCCAGGATCATTTTAGTGAGCAATTGGCCGGCTGGCCCAAAAAACGGTTCACCTTGCACCTCTTCTTCAGGTCCTGGCGCATCGCCCACAAACAGGATTTTGGCGTCGAGCGAACCCACCCCGAACACGACTTTTTTACCCGGACGTACATTCGCAAGGCACACCGGGTGATTAAGAACCAGATCGCGCAACCACGCCCAACGCGTTGCCTTGTCGCCAGCGGGCAAATTCACAACCGGCGGCGGCGGTAGCAAGGGGGCCGGCGCGGGCTTAACTTTACTCGACGTCGTCGCGGCAACCGCCGCCGCAGGTGCGGAAGCAGCAGAAGGCGCTGAGGACGGCGCAGGCACAGGTCTTGCGGCTGCCACGGGAGGATTAACCGCTGCGGCTGTCGGTGTAAACTCGCGCACGGGTGATCCCGTAGTGGATGCGGACTTCACTGAAATCTTCGGTTCAACCGGTTCCACCAAAACGGGATAACCCACCGCCGCGCCCAACGACTTGGCGGCCCGCGCCGCCACCACTTTGCGCAACGCCGCGAGGCTCTCCGCCGAGACCGACACCGTCGAGACGCCTGTGGTTTTCAGGCGCTTGAGTTCTTCGGTCAGTGCTGTGAGCGCGGTGCGCATGTTTTAAAAGCGATCAGCTCCGTGGAGCGACGAGCAGCTTCTCGACATACTTGCCGAGCAAGTCGAACTCCAAGTTAACCGGTGAACCGACCTGCTTTTCACGTAGATTCGTGACTTGAATGGTGGTCGGAATCAGCCACACCGCAAACGTGTCGCCCGAAACCTCGGCGACGGTAAGCGAGATGCCGTCAATCGTGATGCTGCCTTTGTGAATCAGATAACGCCCCTGCCCGGCCGGCCCGCGCACGCGCAAATAATGATCCGCCCCGCGCGGCTCGAACACCTCGATCACGCCCAGTCCATCGACGTGGCCGGTGACGAAATGCCCGCCGATTTTCCCGCCAAAGCGCAGCGCCCGCTCCAGGTTCACCGCCACCCCCGCCGTGATCGTCGAAAGACTGGTCACGCGGCGGGTCTCCTCCAGCACGTCGAACCACAGCGCGTGCGCGTCAAATTGGGTGACCGTGAGGCAACAGCCATTGACTGCGATGCTGTCGCCCAGCGTCACATCCTGCAACGCGGCGGAGGCGGCGATTTGTAACTTCCACGAATCGGTGCCGCGCGTGAAGGCGACAACTTTGCCTGTTTCTTCAATAATTCCGGTGAACATAATTTTTAACGGGACGGGCGAACGTTTACTTGAGCTTCACGCGCAGCACGGCGGTTTCGCCGTTGCGACTGGTAAGCAGCACAAACTCGTTGCGAGCCGTGTCCGCCTCAATAGCGGCCAACTTGGTCACGGCCTCGGCGTAGGTTTTCACCTCGGTGCCGTCGACCTCTTGAATCCAGTCGTCGGGCTGAAGTCCGGCGGTGCCAGCAGGGCTGTTGTTTTTAACAAAATTGGCGATCACGCCTTTGCGCCCGGTAAGTTTCACGCGCCGCAAGATGCCGTCGCCATAAACAAACTCGCGCGCAGTAAACCCAATGCGCTCGAAATACGTGCGGTCGGCTTCGCGCAACAATTTCGGCTGCTCAACCAGCGTGGACTTAAGCTCCAGCCGTTCGCTGCCCCGCAACACCGTCAGCGTCACCGTTTCGCCCGGTTTGCGCATGGAAATGTCGCGGTCCACAAAACCCACCACGACCCGGTCTGGCTTAAAACGCGGCAGCGGCTGGCCGTCGATCGCGAGAATGATGTCGCGGTTTTTCACCCCGGCGACCTCGGCCGGACTGCCCTCCAAAACCTCGCTCACCACGCAGCCGGATTGTTGATCCAACTTCAAAAAGGTCGCGACCTCCGGGTCCATCGGCTGCAAACCATAGACGCCCAACCAAGAGATCGGCCGCCCCGACGGACTCGCCGGAATCCGCGTAAGCCACGGGGTCACATCGGCGGCGATTTGAAACACACTGCTCTCCTCGGGATTGACCAACATGATCGATTGGCCGCGCTCGTTGCGCGCATATTGGATAAACGACTGGCCAAAACCACCCACCGCCACGCCCGCAAACCCGCCCTCTCGCGAAAACACTGGCAACCCAGGGGCGGCGATCTCGGTTTGCGCCACCACCGTGCGCTCCGGCATCTGCTGCAAATGCGAAACGCGGCCCGCCATAAAGTAAGGTTTAAAATCCTCATCTTTGCCGCGCAATCCGATGCCCCAAAACTCCTCGCCGATCGCCGGTTCAGCGGCAGAGGCGGAAGGTGCAAATGCGGTCACCGGCACCAGGCTGGCGCGCAGTTTCGCCTCCACACGGACAAAGTGCCAGCCGCTCACCGGGTCCTGTCCGAGGTATTCGCCCTTCGCGTAGTCGCTCACGGGGCGGCCGGGCAGGTAAACACGAAAATCTTTCAGTTTGGACGGCGGCAGGAAGGTGTTAATGGCCGCGCGTGGCAGCACCAGCGTGCCGTCCGCATCGGCCACGAAGGCGGCTGTGATCGACGGACGCCGGTCCAATTCGCTCTCGGTGAAAAACTCGACGGCCACCACGGATTTTGCCCGCTCGGCAAAGAGCGCGGGAAGGTCCGCCGCTCTCGCCACGGCGCACGTCAGCAGCGACACGGTAAGCGGCAACAGGAACAGGCGAAGGGACTTTATCATGGTTTTAAAATGTACAAGGAAACGCGCCGGTCGGTTTCAGTTTCGAGCAAGGTTGGGGCCGGTTTGGCAACAAAGGCGGCATGCATCATCTTGGCGAGTTCCAAGGAGGCGACGCGCTCGCGATTGATTTTGGTGATAATATCCCCTCGGCCCACCCCGGCGACAGCGGCGGGAAAGCCCGGTTGCACGCCGATCACGAGCAGGCCGGTGTCGTCGTCGAGCTGGTTTTCTCGGGCGTAGGCGCGCGAGACTTTGCGCACGGTTAACCCCCATTTTTCGAAGGCCCACTCCTCACCTTGGCGGCTTTCGAGCTTTTCGGTCACCACCACCGAGGTGTTGGTTTGCTCGCCGCGTTTGACCACCAAC
>JBILJE010000195.1:0-6189 GCA_044377395.1 Rariglobus sp.
TTACTCCACGCCGGTCACAGGTAGATCGGCGGGATGTTCGATGGAGAATTTCAGCGGGATCTCGCGCTTTTCACCTGGCTTCAGGTCGAGGCACCAAGTGAGTTTCCCCGCCGCGTCACGGACAATGCCGAGCTTGGGCGGTTGCGCAGCGGCGTCCTCGGGCTTGAGCAGCTCGCGGGCCGAGGGCGCGATCAGTTCGACGACGATCTTCTCGTCGCGCGAAACCGGCGCGACATCCTGGAGCACCACGCGTTCGGTGGTGCGCTTGTTGTTGGTGAGCGTCACCAGAATGTCGTAGGTGGTGCGGCGGCTCTTGGTGGTGAAACCGGTGTCTTCGGTGAAGCGGGAAACGATCTTACGCTTGATCGCGATGCCCTCGTCCGCACCTAGGTTGAGGGTGAATTTTTCGCCGGGCATGGTGGTGGCAAGCCGTGCGGTTGCCACAAAAGTGTCGTCGAGAAACACGTTGAGCGCACCGGCGAGCAGGGGAAGTTCGCTGCGGTTAACCACGGCGGCGGCCAGGTACGCGGTCTCTTGGAGTTTGGGTGTCGTCTGGTAACTGAGTTCGGCAGCCAGCGTGAGGGTGCCGAGCGGCAGGCGCTGCGGGGTGTTGTCGCTGGCGAGGGTCACGGGCGTAGCGATCTTGAAACTGGCGCTGGTGGCGGCGGTCTCGATTTGTGCGCTCGCGTTAAGGGCTGCGATCGGTTCGGGAGCGGCAAAGTTGTCGGCCATGGCTGCGGTCGGGGCCAATGATGATTCTAGGGACTTGCGCTTGGCGACGCTACCGAGGCCGCGGTCGAAGGCCATCGAGCCGGCATCTGAGCGCGAGTAATTCACCACGCGGGCGACATCGACTAGCCACGGAGCGATCTCGGGGGCGGCGCCGCCCAACCCAGGCCGCGCAGTGGACAGGGTCAGCGTGATGGACTTCCAGTCCTCGCCGGTGCCGTTGCGCACCAGGCCAAACGCGTCGAGCTGAACCTGGCGTTTTTCCGAGCGCAGGCGGGCGTCGTAGGCGGGTGTCCAAGAGGCACCGGGAAGGCCGTAACTGAGGGTGAGGTCGAGTTTGCCGGCGGCCTCGGTGGCGAGGCGCACGGTGACGGTTTTTTGGGCGCGGCGGGAGGGTTGTTTGCCGCGCAATTCGTTGAGCTGCGCCTGGGTGGCGGCGATTTTTTCGGCGAGGGAGGTGCGGTCGAGGTCGAGTTTTTGGGCGGCTGAGTCGAGGCGCGCGCGCTGGGAGGCTGAGAAGCCGAGGAGTTTTTCGTAATCTTCGAGCGCGGGGCGGGCCGGGGGTGTTTCGCCGGGGCGCGAGGTCACGGGGGTGGTGGATACTTTTTCAATGCTGGTGAGCAGTGCGCGCTGGGATTCGAGCACGCTGCCCTGGTCGTTGAGGGCGCGTTCGTCGCGGCGCAGGGCGAGCAGTTGGTCTTCGAGGGTTTTAACGCGGACGTCGGGCTCGGCGGTGACGTAGGCGATGCGCGTGGAGATGTCCAAAAGGGCGGCGGCGGTGGTGCCCTTGGCGGAGACCTGCACCGATTCGTCGAGGAGCGCGGCGGGCAGTTGTGCGAAACTGATTTCGGATGTGCCGGCGGGCACGTCGATGGCGGTGGCGGTGCGGGTGACCACGGCGCGGTCCGGGTAAATGGTGGCGGCGGTGAGGGTGGATTCGGCGGGAATCGTGGCGGCGAATGCGGAGGTGTAAACCAGCGCGACAAAGACCAGGGGCAGGCGGAGTAGGTTCATAGGGGAGGGCGTGAGGTGAGTGAGACTGCAAGAATCCGGAAACGATCCAAGGGCGTAAAAAATAAGGCGGAATGGGCTGAGCCGAGGAATCGAGGGAGGCGTAAAAAAAGGCGGCGCCCGCAATGGGGCGCCGCCGGAAACAAAGGAATCGGGACGGGATGCGCCGCGTACGGCGCGGGTGTTACCAGGTGTCGCTGCGGAAGGGCACCGCGGGCAGGCCTTCGACGTTGAACAGACCTGCGAGCGGTGCGTTGCGCCAGGCGTAACGCACCGCCACCGGGGCGGGCACTTCGGCGCTGGTCACGAGCACGGTGTCTTTTTGGATCTTGGCGGTGGCGGCTTTGAACACCTTGTCCTCACCAGCCAGTTCGAAGCCGACCAAGGCGTTGAGCGGCGCAATCAGGCCGCCGTTGACCTCGGTGAAGCTCACGCGGAAGCCGGTGCCGTCGCGCTCGGCCTTGGTGAACACCGGGCCACTCGCGACGATCTTTTGGGAATAATTGCGGGCCAGCGCGATGCGGGCGAGGCGGCGGCCGACGTCCTTTTTGTTGCGCGGGTGAATGTCGTTCACGTCACCGATATCCACGGTGACGGCTTGGCCGGTGTTGGGCAGGGAGAGGGTCTGGGTTTGGGCTTCGCGCAGGAAGGCCCAGGTGGTGTCGGTGGGGCTTTGGTAATTAGCCAGTTGCACCCAATAAAAGGGGAAGTCGCCTTGGCCGAACTGGGTGCGCCAGCCGGTGATCATGGCAGAGAACAGCGCGTTGTATTGGGCGGCTTTGCCGGCGTTGGACTCACCCTGGTACCAAATGGCGCCGCGCAGGGCGAAGGGGGCGAGGGGGGCGATCATAGCGTTGTTGAGGCCGGCCGGGGTGGCTTGGTGGCCGGTATTCCAAGGGGCGGAAGGGGCTCGCTTGGTGAAGGGCTGGCCGGCGGCCTTGGCGGCGTCGGCTTCGACTTTCCACGCGGCATGGGCTGCATCGAACTTGATCTTGGCGGCCGGATAAGCCTCCAAGGTTTTGGCCCACTCGCTGGCCACAAACTCGAAGTGCGGCTTGGCCAGTTCGGCGGGGGGTATCCACGCCTCGACCCGGGTGCCGCCCCAACTGCTGTTGATGATGCCCACGGGCACGTTGAGCACCCGATAGAGGTCGAGGGCGAAGTAGTAGCCGACGGCGCTAAAACTGCCGGTCGTGGCCGGGCTGGCGACTTGCCAGGTGCCGGTAGCGCTGGCGAGCGGGGCGGCGGCGACTTTTTTTGTGATCGTGATGTGACGAATCAGCGGATTCGCCGCCGAGCCGGCGCTGTCGAGGGCACCGTCGTAGGTTTTGGACAAGTTCCACTCCATGTTGGATTGGCCGGAGGCGAGCCAGACCTCGCCAACCACGACGTTGGTGCGGGTAACCGTGTTGTTGCCCTTAACCACCAAGTCGGCGGGTGTGGCGTTGGCGGGCAGCGCGGCGAGGGCAACGCTCCACTTGCCAGCGGCGTCGGTGGTGGTGGCGAGCGATTGGCCGGCGAAGGTGACGGTGACCTTTTCACCCGCGTCGGCCGTGCCCCAGATTGGGACGGGCTTGTCGCGTTGGAGAACGGCGTTGTCGGTGAACAGCGGCGCGAGCACGACGTTGGCGTGTGCGGAGGCGCCGAGGCTGATGAGGACCAGGCAGAGTAGGGGGTTACGCATGGAAAGGGTAGTCGTACGCAGGGTGTCGGGTCGGGCAAGCGTATAGACGTTCTTCCTATCGAGTGACTTCCTGCTGCGGCGCGCGCTGTTGGGCTTAAGTTTGGCGTGGTGGCAATCGCACAGGGGCGAGGGGCGATTCCTTCCACCCGCCGCCTTTTCCATTGCTGAAAATGGGTTAAATTAGATGCTGCCAACACCCGCCGCTACCGGATTTGGATTTTAATTACCCCCTATGAAAAATTCCGAAGAACAGTTTCGCCTCGCAATCGCCAAGATCGAGAAATTCAGCCCCGCGCCGGCCATTCTCGCTCGCGCATTGATGTTACTGCGTGATCCGCATTCCGACATCGCCGATATCGCCAAACTCGTGGGCAGCGACCCCTCGATAACCGCCGACCTCATCCGCTGCGCCAACAGTGTGTTTTACGGCACCGGCGAACCCAATCGGACGATCGGTGAAGCGATACAAAAAATCGGCTCCAATGAGACGATTCGACTTTTGAATTTGGCGGTCACCCGCGTGGTGTCCAAGCAACATCTCGGCTGCTACGGCATCTCGGCCGACGACTTCTGGGCGGAGAGTTTGTTGAACGGTTTATTTTTAAGGAACCTCAGCTCGGCGTCGGGGCAGGGTGATGTAGGCCAAGCCTATACGGTGGGCCTGCTGCGTTTCCTTGGCCGCTTGGCGATTAACCAGGCCATCGAGGACCTCGGTGGCGGTTTGTATTGGATCGGCAACGAGACCCTATCCGAGTGGGAGCAGCAGAGCGTGGGTTTTGTCCAAGCCCAAGCGGGGGCAACGCTTTTGCAAAAGTGGAAATTTTCCGACGACATGGTTCAGGCCATCGCTGGCCAAGATGATCCCTCGGCCTTGTCCACGCCCAGTTGGCTGGCCGAGGCGCTGCAGTTTACCTCGCACCTTTTTCCTCAGGGGCGGGGTGTTCAACTGCAGCCAGCACCCGTTGACGTCATCCTCGCCGAGCCAGCCAGCATTCGGTTTATCGCCACGTGCGGCCTGAGCGCATCCCAGATCGAGGGGATCGTGGAAGCCACCTTCGAAGATTACAGCCGCACGCGGCGAATGATTGATCCCGCCGTTTAGTCGGGGCATGGGCGTGACCCGTACGGTGAGCGACGCCTGAACCGCAGGCGAAGCGATCGGACAGGGGGCGACTTGCCCTCGAATCCTTGGCCTGCCGCCTGCGTGCAGCTGCCGGCTTAACGATGCCCCCGGTATCGCTGAAAGCGTCCAAGCCCGAAAAATCGAGGTGCGCCCGTTCTCTGCGTAATCCGCAGGTTGGCTATTTACGCGGCACCGGCACCCGCTCAACCTGCACGCTTTCGTTTCTATGAAGTTACTACGCCTGTTTGCCCTCGTCATGTTGAGCGTGTCCGCCTCGGTGGCTGCGGTAACGCCACCGGTGGCGGTAGCGGCGCACAGCGAGGAGCCCCCGGTGCCGGCGGCGGCGACTGCTGCGCTCAAATTCCTTGTCGAGCGCCAGCGCGACTTGCTCGCCGAGGTGGCCAAAAAAAACACCCACGCCGAGGTCGAGGACCTGCGCGCCCAGTTTCAGGATCTCATGTTCAACTACGATGACTACCTGAAGAAATACCCCGAGGTGGCCGCCGGTTACGTGAGTTACGCGATGCTCCTGCGTCAGCCAGTGGTCGATCAGCGCAAGTTGGCGGCGGCGATGCTGCTCAAGGCCAATGCCATCGACTCCAATCTGCCCCTCGTAAAAAACCAGCTGGGCAACTACTTGGCTGAGGAGGGGCGCCCCCTCGATGCGCTCAATTACTACCTCGCCGCGGTGCAACTCGCCCCGACCGAGCCGCTTTATCACTACCAGATCGGCGTGCTGCTGACCGAGGGGCGCGAGGAGTTTTTGAAAAGCGGGGCGTGGACGCGCGCGACCCTCGACCAGGGCATGCAGGACGCCTTTGAACAGGCCACCACCCTCGCTCCGGGCAACGTCGCCTACGCCTATCGCTACGGTGAATCGTTCTACGATTTGGAGCGCCCCGAGTGGTCGGCAGCGCTGGTATTTTGGCAGGTGCTGGAGACGAAAGTGGTCAGCCCCTTGGAAAAGGAAACCATCCGCCTGCACCAAGCCAACGTACTTCTACAGCAGAGCAAATTTGCCGAGGTGCTCGCGGTGCTCGAGACCGTTAAAGAGCCGGTTCTGCAGGTACAAAAGCAAAAGCTGGTTGCGCAGCTCCCCGTTAACTCGGCAAAGTGAGCGCAATGGACTTCGGCCTGACTCCCGAGCACATCCGAAACGGACTGCTCTCTTACATTTTTATCGCCGCCTCGTTGTGTATGCGCGCCTATGCCCAGGCGTGGCTGGCCGACCGCTTGGGCGACCCCACGCCGGCCTCCGAGGGGCGGCTGACACTCAATCCAATTCCGCACGTTGATGTGTGGGGAACGGTGGTGCTGCCCCTCATGTGCATCTTTTTTCTCAATCCGCACCTCAATGGGCTTTGGTTCTTTTTGGCCTGGGCCAAACCGGTCTCGATTAACCCGGGTGCCTTCGCCGAGCCGCGTAAACATTACCTGTACTGCCTGCTCGCGCAGACCGCGATCAGCCTGCTCATCATGCTGGCCGCCTCGCTGGTGGGAGCAGGCATCTACCGGTTCGATCCCAACACGGTGTCGCTGATCATGGGCGTCATTTCCATCAACGCCTGCTTGGTGGTACTCGATTTGCTGCCCATCCCCCCGCTGCCCGGCGCACTTATTTTGGTAAATCGGGGCTGGATGT
>JBILJE010000366.1:0-2858 GCA_044377395.1 Rariglobus sp.
TCTGACAACTCCGCTTTCTGGAACTTCGTCCGGTCTTCCGGCTGCCCACACATCCGCCTCAACTCCCGAAACATCGTTTTCGACGAGGTTGCCTTAAACGCATGGCTGGACCGCCGAACGGTCGGAACCATCGCTGCCTAATCACCATGGCCACCATCATCAAAGGCAGTGGGGAGCTGGTCTGCTTTGTTAAGCGCGGAACCTTCGCCCAAATCAAAAACGTCACCGGCGGTCTGTTCTCTCGGCCCGCCGCCAAGCCCTCGACGCCTGAATTGGCCCCGAAGCCGAGCTTTGAAGAAATCACCAAGCGCGGGGCAATCGCCGCCGCTCGCATAAAAATTCGCCTAGCCGAAATCGCACTCAAAAAAGCCCTCAATTCCTGATCCCATGCCATCACAATTCATCCCACCCGCCGCCCCCGAAAACGTCGTCGTCGCCCGCGCTGCGCTGGCCAAACTCGCCGCCTGATTTCCTCACTACTACCCACTCCAACACACCCAACACCTAATCCCATGTCCTCTTCATTCCTTCAGTTTACTGCCGCCCCGACCACCGAACCGGTCCCGCCCATTCGCGATACCAAAAACGAAACCGTTGTGGCCGGTGAGCGCCTCGAAATCCTCGCCGGTGAAATCGACGACCTTGCCCGTCTGATCTTCGTCGCGAATGGACTTTCCATCATTGCCGATACCACTCGCGCCATGGTCGCCGCGTTCGATAAGGCCAAGGAAATCGTCCTCGCTCGCCGTGGCTTCACCCAGAAATTCACGCCCGAGGAGATCACCAAAAACGCCGAGGCCGCTGCCCGTAAAAAGAAGGTGGCTGAGATGCAAAAGAAGTACGCCGAGGCTGATCGTCTGGAAAGTATTGCCGTTCAAGTGGACCGCCAGACGCGCAGCGAGCTGGTATCCTTCAAGCCCGCTTCACTCACCACGGCGGTCAACTCGCCAGCCTTCTGGGTAGAGAAGGCGGCACTGGTCGCGAAGCTCAATAACGAGCGCGCAAAACACGGATTAAACCCGTTGTCGGTGGCCTAAGAAATCAACAATGCCCCCCTCTCCGTTGACGCGGAAAAGGGGGCTCTGAAACCAGTCATTTGTTACAATGCACATTCAAATCCTTAAAAATAATTTACCTCCGCAAGACATTTCCGGCATGACCGGTTTGGAGATCACTGCCCGTCGCAGAGAGCTTCGCATCAGTCTTTGCGCCGCCGTCGGGCGCATCGCTTACGCAGTAACGCGAAACAGGAACCCCGAGGCCGACGTTGCGAGCTTTGAATTTTGGTTAGGCGAGTTGCTCGCTTTTCAAATCGCCATCGGCACAAACCCGCCAGCCAAACAGGAGAACGCCCGATAACATGGACGCACCTCAACTTAAACCCCCGATCGACCGCGAGGCCCGTTTCATCGCCGACCTTTTAATCGACGCCGAGCTTGAGCGCCTCGATTCATGCCGGAACCTACCGCCTGAGGCATTTGAGAGCTTTGACCACCGGAAGACGTGGAAACGCCTGCGCGAGGCCAAAACCTTTCAAGAGGTGGAGTCTATCGCGCTGCGCTACGCTGTCGTGCCCACCGATGGAATGTCATTCCTCGAAGATCGAAAACTCCTCTGGTTAAAAGCGTTCGCAGTCCTCGGCGAAAGTGAGTGGCTGAGACTGGTAAAATCCATGCCCAGCGCTGGACCAAGCCCCGCCGCCCTCGCTGAAATGGTAGCGGCTCGCCGCTTCAATTACACTGCAACCCTTACCAAGCCGGAACCCCGTTTTATGGTGCAGGGAAAGGGCGTGGCCACCTCGGGCAACGTTTCAAACATCATCGCCCAAGCCAAGTCAGGGAAGAGCGCATTTATGGGCGCGTGGCTCGCCGCCGCCATCGTCGCCGAGTCAGGGGAGCAAGCCGACACCCTCGGCGTCACCTCGATACCGCCTGCGGGAAGGATCCTGCTGCACATCGACACTGAGCAAAGTCTTTACGATGCGGATAACCACATTCGGAGGGCATTAACTCGCGCAAGCGCTGAGGTGTCACCGGCATGGCTCTGGAGCTTCCATCTAGCGGGATTCAGCCCCGATCAAATCCGCGCAGCCCTGAACCTACTTCTACCGCAAGCCGAGGCCGCCGGTGGTGTATTTGCGGTTATCGTGGACGGCATCGCCGACCTCGTTGACGACGTGAACAATCCCGACGCCTGCAACCCCTTCGTTGCCGAGGTGCAGGGCATGGCGATTCGCTACGATTGCCCCATTATAACCGTCATTCACGAAAACCCCACGCAGGACACCGGCAAGGCGCGTGGTCACCTCGGGTCGCAACTGATCCGAAAGGCTGAGAGCAACCTGCGCCTAAAGAAAACCGAGGGTGTGACCGTGGTGTTCGCCGAGGATTTACAGCGTGGTGTGCCGATCCTGCAAAAGGACGGCCCAGCTTTCCAATGGGACGACGCGCAGCAAATGCACGTCAGCACCATCAAGAAGGATCCACAGGTTGAGGAGCTTCGTTCACTGGCCAAGGAGGTGTTCACCGGCAACCCACTGCTGGCCTACTCCGAAGCGGTTAAAGCGATTCGCACAGCTGGAGACTACGCAGCCAAGACCGGCGAAAAGAAATTCACCGCGATAAAAAAGGCCGGACTGATACGGGACGCAGGCGCGGGCAAATGGATGCTCGCCGCCTGACATACCCTCCGAACCCTCCGCTACCCTCTTTGAACCCTCCGAGAGGGTGGCTACCCTCTACCCTCCGCTACCCTCTATATAGAGGGGTAGCGTGGAGGGTAAAACGAGGGGTAGCCGGTGGCGGGATACCCTCTAACTGAAAAGATACGAATAAGCCCTATCAATGACCGCAGCCGAT
>JBILJE010000024.1:0-18690 GCA_044377395.1 Rariglobus sp.
CGCAGCTACCCGCCCACCGCCGTTTAGGTGACCTCGCCGACACCCGCCCCGTCATCACCGTCGACACCCGCGAGCAAACCCCACTCACCTTTACCCGCCTGCAAGCCGCACGCGGTACACTCACCACAGGCGACTACTCATTCGCAGGCGCTGAAGAGTTGTTTGCCGTAGAACGTAAAAGCATCCCTGACCTCGTGGCGTGTTGCGTTGGCGAAAACCGCGAGCGCTTCCAGCGTGAGCTTCACCGCCTCCGTGGTTATCGCTTCAAGCGCCTCGTCATCGTCGGCACCATGAAAGAGGTGGAGGCTGGTGACTATCGCAGCCGCATTGCACCGCGTGCTGTCCTTGCCACACTGCAAGCCCTCGAAGCGCGTTACGACGTGCCAGTAGTATGGTGTGACACTCCCGCAGCCGCAGCCCTTAGAATCGAATCGTGGGCCTACTGGTACGCACGCGAGCTTTGCCAAGACCTTAACCGAATCGCGAAGGCACACCGGCCCGCCTGAGCCCCCCCCCCGAAAATTTCCCTAAGGTACTTCCGAGGCCATGCCATGCCGCAGGGAATTTACTTAGCCGAGAACCGCATCTAGTCACCGCCCCAAAATCTTCCATTTCTTTCTTTTATGTCAAAAAACACACACCAAACACCGCTTCAATTGATTCAGAAACCGCAGCACAACTCGCAGGCGTCACACGTTGCCGAGTCGATCAACTCGTTACCGGCGGCCAACTGGCCCGCGCCAAAACCGGAGCGGTCACCGTAGAGAGTCTCGCCCAATACCTCGGCACGCAACGCGCAGGAGGCAGTGAGCTCGAAGCCGAGCGTGTGCTGCTGGTAAGGGCCCAGCGCCGTCTGGTAAATCAGCGCCGCCTTCGTGCTGCCGGTGCCCTGCTGGATGCCGCCACCGTGCACAGCTTTCTTGCTGGCATGCTTACCGAGACGAGATCCGCCTTCATGAATTGCGGGGCTACGCTGGCCCCGATTTGTGCCCGCGCTGGCAGCCAACACGCGATCCGCAACCTGATCGACACCGAGCTGGAGGGGATTTGCGCTCGGTTGAGCGCCAAGGCCGATCAACCGATTGAAGAGACCGACGCGCCCAATGACACCGACGACGACCTCGAAGACGATGACGCGCCCTGATCCGCCCGCGCCAAAGGTCACGACGACCACGAAGCCGACCACGCTGTCGGGACTGATTGACCTCGTCACCGGCGGTTAAACCCGAGCCCTGCCCCAAAACGGCAGGGTTTTCTCGTTTCGGTCACATCGGGTCACCCGCCACCCCAAAGGCCTGCAAATCGCAAGGAATCGAAGTAGGTGAGGCGCTGTCCACGATCCGAGAGGGCAAGCTGTACCGCGCAACGCACCAACGCATCCGCCGAGACGGTGAATCAGGCGACGGAGATACGCTTGCTGGCAGAGCGTCAAATGGGGGCGTTCTTGAAGGGGATGCCCAAGGCGACGGGGACACGCGGAAATATACAAGAGGTTGTTTCGGGCGGTACCAGTGAGGCACCGCCCGACGCCCCCGCCACCCTCGCCGAGATCGGGCTCACGAAGAAGCAATCTGCCCGTGCGCAGAAGCTCGCCGCGATTCCTGCCGACGACTTTGCGGAGCGCATCGAAGCGACCGGCGGCAAGTGGACACAAAAAAGGGGACGAAATCGGGGGAGTTTGTCCCCAATCCGTCCCCAAGAAACCTGTTGCCTAGCAAAGTGGTGCTCGGGAAGGGACTCGAACCCTTACGCCTTTCGGCACACGCCCCTCAAACGTGTGTGTCTACCAATTCCACCACCCGAGCATTTCTAACGAAGGGAAGGCGGACTAAGATAAATCTCCCGCTGCATGTAAAGCATCGAAATGCATTTTTTAGATTTAGTGAAACAGCTTGCTACTCATCTTCGTGCATGGACACTGCCGCAGCGCATCTGCGCCCTTCAAGTCCGCCTTTAGCTTAACACTTACGCAGGCAACACGCCCGCATCGAACCGCCATGTCCGAGACGCCTTCCAACGATAAACCGGCCAAAGATTTCAACAAAATCGATTTGGCTCCACTCCAAAGCTTCAGCTTCGGCACCCAGTGGGCCCAAGATAAAGCCGATACCTCCGGTCACTCCGGCGGTGGTTCACGGGAGCCTCGGCGTGATGATCGTCCTCGTCGTGAGGGGCCTGGTGGTGCAGGACCCGGACCGTCCCGTGATCGTCGTGGCTTCCGCAAGCCCGCCGGCCCGGGCGAAGAGGGTGCAGTCGCCCCCGCTGGTGCCAACACCTCCGCCGCCGCACCCGCACCGCGCGCTCCTCGTGAAGGCTCGTTCGATTCCCGCGGCCCACGCCGTGATGGACCCGGCGGCGCTCCCGCTCGCGGCGAATTCCGCGGCGGCCCCGCCGGTCCTCGTCGTGAGGACGGTCCGCGTTTTGGTGGTCCGCGTGAGGGTGGTTTCCCCCAGCGTGATCAGGGTCCCTACATCAGCCCGCTGTTTAACGTCACCTTTTATCCGGACGACACGGGCTTCTCCGCCCTCGCCAAGGCGATTCGGTCGTCTTGCCGCACCTACGAACTTTTTGAGATCGCCCGCGTGATCATCGGCAAGAATGACCGCTTTATCGCCGTCATTCAGCACAAGCCCGCTGAGACTGCCTCCGCCGCCAAACCGGCGCCTTTTGCCATCTCCGTCCCGGACGGCGTGCCGTTCGAGAGTGAGCAGGCCGCCATCAACCACGTTTTCGAAAAGCACTTTGCGCAGTTCTTTGATACGGCCGAGGTCGAGATCGAGGCACCCAAGGGCAACTTCCAGGTCGTCAATCGCTGCTCGGTCACCGGCGAGCTGCTCGGGCCGCCCAATTACCACCGGTACAACCAGATCGTGCAGCTGCACCACGCAGCTAACATCAAGCTGCCGTTCGAGGTTTATCGCGGCAAGATCGAGTCCGTGCGCGAGCCCGAGGTCATCGCGCAGTGGCTGGAGAAGATGAAGAAGACCGTCCGCTACACGTGGAAGGTCGCCGTTGCCGCCGCCCCTGTGGCGCCGGTTGCCGTTGAGGCCGCTGAGCCGGTCGAGGGTGCAGATGCGCCAGCGGCCGAGCCGGTTGTGGCCGCTGCAGTCGAGGTCGCCGCAAGCGTCTCGTTTGATTCCTTGGAGGATGCCCGCCAATACCTGCTCGCCACCGTCAAGGACAAGCTCGTGCGCACCGTCGAGTCTCTGCGCTTCTCGGGTAAAAACCTCGAAACCCTTCCCGCTGGCGAGATCCGCCGCACGTTGGAGGGCGCCCTTGAGCGTCAACGTCGATTCCCACTCGATACCGCCAACGCGCTCCGCGGCCGCCTGCGCCGCGAGGGCTTTACCATCTTCAAGAAGGGCTCCAAGGGCGTCAGCTACGTCTGCGCCGTGAAGCGCAAGTTCCGCATCCCCAACCAGACCTTCTCCGATTCAATCGGTGCGTTGATCAACTTCCTTGAGGTTAACCCGATGATCAAGGCGAGCGATCTGGCCGATAAGTTCCTTGGCTATTCGGCCCCCGCAAAAGTGGCTGCGCCTGCCGAAGGCGAGGCCGCAGCGCCGGTGGCACCTGCGTTGACCGCCGAACAAAACGCCAAGCTCAATCGCCTCAACGGTGATCTGCGCTGGTTGGTGAGCGAAGGCTATGTGACGGAGTTCATCGACGGCCGCCTGTTTGCCCCGGCCCCGGTGGTCGAGTCGCGTAAGAAGGAAATCGAAGGCGCCGAGCATGACCCGGAAAACTTCCCCGAGGTTCCCGCCGCCGAGGCACCCGCGCCCGACGAAGCGACGAGCTAATACTCCGCGCTAGCAAAGGCCGCCCCGCAACGGGCGGCCTTTTTTGTGCGCGGTATCGCTCACCGCTTAGCCAAATTTTGATTCAAATTGTGTCAGGAAAACTGGTTCGTGCATGAGCTGATGCCGTTAGGTGGCCCCCCCCCCTGCGCTCACGCGCAAGGCCACGAGGGAAGAGGCGCTGGGCCGCGCTGACTTTGGCTGTGCGCTGCAGTCGGCTACGTCGCCGGCGCATCCATGCGGACGCGAACTCGCGAACGCCACGAAATCCCTTTGCATCCCGTCGGCTTAATCCTTCATTTAACCCCCTTCATGCCCGCCGCCGTTCCCACTCCCATTGATCGCCACTCCCAGCCTGACGCCGCCGGCCATTTCGGGCCGTTTGGTGGTGTTTATGTCCCCGAGACACTCATGACTGCACTCGAGGAATTGGGGGCGGCCTACGCCGCAGCAAAGGCCGATCCGGCTTACGTCGCCGAACTGAGCCATCACCTCAAGGAGTTTGCCGGTCGTCCCACCGAGCTGTATTTCGCCGAGCGCCTCACCGCCCACTGCGGCGGCGCCAAGATGTATTTCAAGCGCGAGGATCTGCTGCACACCGGTGCGCACAAGATCAACAACGCACTTGGCCAGGTGCTTCTCGCCCTGCGCATGGGTAAGAAGCGCATCATCGCCGAGACCGGGGCTGGCCAACACGGCGTGGCTACCGCCGCCGTGTGCGCCAAGTTTGGGCTCCAATGCGTCATTTATATGGGCGCGGTGGATATGGAGCGCCAGGCGCTCAACGTCTTTCGCATGCGCTTAATGGGAGCCGAGGTGCGTGGCGTCGAGTCGGGCCAAAAGACGCTTAAGGATGCCGTCAACGAGGCGATGCGCGATTGGGTGACCAACGTGCGCGACACCCATTACATCCTCGGCTCCGCTCTTGGCGCGCACCCGTATCCGATGATGGTGCGTGATTTTCACCGCGTGATCGGCCAAGAGGCCAAGGCGCAACTGCTCGCTCGCGAGGGCCGTTTGCCCGACGAGATTATTGCCTGCGTGGGCGGCGGATCGAATGCCATCGGCGTGTTTTTCGATTTCCTCGAAGAGCCGTCGGTTAAGCTCATTGGTGTCGAGGCCGGCGGGCGCGGCATCGTGCGTGGCGAACACGCCGCTCGTTTCGAGGGCGGGAAACTCGGCGTCTTGCAGGGTTCCAAGACGTACATTCTGCAAAATCCGGACGGCCAGATCGAGCTGACTCATTCGGTCAGCGCGGGCTTGGATTATGCCGCGATCGGCCCGGAGCATGCCTACTATCGCGATATCGGCCGCATCAACTACGCCTATGCGTGTGACGACGAGGTCATGGAGGTTTTCCAGTTGGTTTCACGCCTGGAGGGCATCATCCCCGCGCTTGAATCCACCCATGCGCTGGTCGAGGGTATCAAGCGCGCCAAGGTGTTGCCCAAGGAAAAATTGGTCCTGATCAACCTAAGCGGCCGGGGCGACAAGGACGTTAATCAAGTCGCCAAGATGCTCGGGGTTACGCTGAAATAAAGACGCCGCGGGGCGTAAATCCCAAATCCTAAACCGGCAAATCCCAAGTGAAGTAAGCGAATGAGCACAAGGGATGATCTTGAGGCTCGGACCGAACGATTTGCGCATGACGTGCGGGTCTTTTTGCGGGGCTTGCCTCATACGATTTCGAATGTTCAGGACGTAAAGCAGTTGGTGCGCTCCTCGGGCTCGGTGGCCGCCAATCAAATCGAGGCCGATAATGCGCTCGGGGATAAGGATCGGTTGATGAAGTTCCGCATTAGCCGCAAGGAAGCCAAGGAGTCCGGCTTGTGGTTGCGCCTCCTCGACCTCGGTAGCAGTGATTCGTTAAAGAATTCCCAAGCCGTTCTTAACGACGAGGCCGGTCAATTGGTCAAAATTTACTCCACCATCATCAATCGACTCGGCGGCTGAATTTTAGGATTTAGCAGCTTGGGATTTAGGTTTTATTGGCCTCCATGAAATCCATGACCGGCTACGGCCGCGCTTCCGCCCCGATTGGTTCCCATACGCTCACTGTTCAGGTCAGCTCGGTGAATCGAAAAACGCTCGATTTGACCGTCAAACTTCCGGGGGCTTGGGAGGCGCTTGAAGCGTCTATCGGCGAGGCCGTGCGTAAGCAGGCCGTGCGAGGAAAAATTCATGTCGACGTTGAGCTCACCGGCGCGCCCGGCGCCGTCGATATCGGCTGGGATGAGGCCGCCGCCGGCGTGCTGTTAAAGCGTCTCGCTGTATTCGCCTCCAGTCGCGGGGTCGTTTTTACGCCCAATGCGGAGGTGTTGCTCGCATTGTTGAATATGAACCGATCTGGGGCCGCGTTGCCGACGGTGGATGCCGCCGCGCCGGTTTTGGTCAAGGCGCTCACCGAGGCCCTCCAGAATTTCGTCGGGATGCGCGCCACTGAAGGCGAGGCCCTACTGGCGGATTTCCAACAACGCCTCGGAATGCTCGCATCTCACGTCGCGGCTGTGGCGGCACGCGCTCCACTGGTCACGGGCAGTTATCGCGAAGTCCTTCATAAGCGACTGCGCGAGGCCGGTCTGGAACTGGACGTGCGCGATGAGCGCGTGCTCAAGGAGGTCGCCCTGTTTGCCGATCGCTGCGATATTACCGAGGAGCTGACACGGCTAAATAGCCATTTTGACCAGTTCGCCACCTTGCTCAAATCGGGCGGTGAGATCGGCCGAAAGGCTGAATTTATTTTGCAGGAAATTAGCCGCGAAATTCACACCATTGGGAGTAAGGCAAACGACCTGACGATCGCGCAAAACGTGATCGAGCTGAAGAACGAGTTGGAGCGCATCCGCGAGCAAATCGCCAACGTCGAGTAAATGCTGGTGCGTTGAGCATAACCCAGGGCGCCCCACTTAAACCCGAACTCCGGATCGTGATGACCGGCTGCGGAGTTCAGCGTAAACGGGGACTGCGCTGATGCCTGGGTCTGGCTCAATGGGCTTTAATAGGGGGAACAACCGTGGCAGTGATGGGAGCGGGCCAACGGCGACCGCTTGACGCGCTCGCCTGCTTCGTCGATGGATTGCGCCTAATTATACGATGAGCAACGGCCCCGCCACGCCCTCCCCATTAGCGAGTAACGCAACGATCAAGCCCACCGACCTGCGGGGCATCTTGAAATACGTCCCGCGTTTCCAAGGGCAGATCTTCGTTCTGGCCATCGATGGCTCCATCGTCGCGGACGAAAATTTCAGTAACTTGCTCGTTGATGTCGCCGTGCTGCGTTCCCTGGGAATCAAGGTCGTTTTGGTGCACGGCATCGGGCAGCAAATCGTCGAGCTGTCCACCTCACGGCAGATCGCCATTTCCAACGCCGACGGCACCGCCGTGACCGACGCGGCCACACTCGATCTGGCCATCCGCGCGTCTTCGCGAGTCTCGCACTTGATCCTGGAGGGGCTTACGCAAAACACCCTCAAGTGTGCCATCACCAATGCGGTGCGGGCGCTCCCCGTTGGCATCATCAAGGGCGTTGACCAACAGTTCACGGGCAAGGTGGACCGCATCGACAAGGAGTTCATTTCCCATCTCATTAGCGCCGACATCATTCCTATCATTCAGCCGATCGGCTACGGCCCGGACGGCAGATCGTTGCGCATCAATTCCGATCTGCTCGCTGCCGAGGTGGCTGAGGCGCTCAACGCCTCCAAGGTCATTTACCTGACTCCGCAGGCCGGGCTGGAAATCAACGGTGAGGTTAAGCGTGACATCGCTGTGGATACATTGCGGGCGTTGATCAAAGATCATCCCGAGCAGATCAACGATCAGTCTCGGAGCAAAGCCATGTACGCGATTCGGGCGATTGAGACCGGTGTTCCCCGGATTCACATCGTGGATGGGCGCACCTTTGACGGATTGATCAACGAGATCTTTTCCAGTGAAGGCGTGGGCTCTTTGATCTACGCGAACGACTACCAGCAGATCCGTAAGGCGACGAAGCGCGACGTGCGCTTTTTGTACAATCTGACGCGCAACGGAGTGAAACGGGAGGAGTTACTCCACCGAACCCAGCTGGCGATCGAGAAAAACATCGACCAATTCTACGTCTACGAAATCGACGAGAACATCATCGCCTGCGTCACGCTGTACACGTACCCCGACAAGCCGCAGCTCGCGGAAATCGGCTCGCTTTACGTGCTGCCGTTTTATCACAACCGCGGTGTCGGCCGGAAGATGGTCGATTTCGCCTGCATGCGAGCCAAGGAAAAGGGCGTCACGACCATCGTCGCACTGTCGACCCAGAGTTACTCGTTCTTCACCTCGGCGCTGGGTTTTGAGGAAACCGAAAAAACGGTACTGCCCGAGGTGCGTTTAAAAGCCTACGAGGAGAGCGGGAGAAATCCGAAGGTGTTGATCAAGCAGCTCAGTTAAGCCGCGCGGAGCGCCGAGCTCTAGCTCGTCTACGGGGTTGGTTATCGGCACAAAAGTAGCGCAGACTTCCAGTCTGCTCCGAGGTTAGAAGCAGGCTTGAAGCCTGCGCTACGTCGGGCCGCTGAAGTTTTATTTGAAATGATTAACCGGCGAGTTGGGTGCCGATGCTGTGCGTGGTGGCGTCAGCCGGAAGAATCACGCGGTCGCACCAGTCGCCGAAGCCCTCGCCGTCGTTACGCTCCAGCGCGTAGCGTTTGATGATGGGCGTGAGACGGGTGACGGCATCGTCGATGGTGATGCTCGGCGAGAACAGGCGGTTGAGGCGGGTGCCGTTGTACGAGGCGCCGAGGTAGAGCGCGTATTTGTTGGGCGCTTTGCCAACGAAACCTATCTCGGCGAGGTAGGGACGGGCGCAACCGTTGGGGCAGCCGGTCACACGCAGGCTGATGGCGTTTTCACGCAAGCCGGCCTGATCGAGGACGTTTTCAAACTTTTCGAGGATGTCGGGCAGCGCGCGCTCGCTCTCGGCCAGGGCTAGGCCGCAGGTCGGCAGCGCCACGCAGGACAGGGCATTGAGGCGCAGGCCCGAACGGGCGTTCTCGTTGTCGAGACCGTGCTTTTTGAGGATGCCCTCGATCACCGGTTTCTGCGCGGCAGTTACCCCGGAAATGGTGACGTTTTGCGACGGGGTGAGGCGGAAGTCACCGGTGTGAATCGCGGCGATTTCACGCAGGGCGGTTTTCATCGGCCAGCCGGCGCGGTCAACGATACGACCGGAGAGAATGTGCAGGCCGTAGAACCAGGTGCCGTCGGCGTTCTGGTGCCAGCCGTGCTGGTCCTGAATGGTGGTGAACACGGCGGTCTTGGCTGGCGCGAAGGTGATGCCGCTGCGCTTTTCGACCTCGGCCTTGAACCAGGCGATGCCCTTGTCCTCGATGGTGTACTTGAGGCGCGCGTGTTTGCGGTTGGTGCGGTCGCCGTGATCGCGCTGCGTGGTGAGGACGGCCTCGCCGACTTTGTTCACCAAGTCGCGGGTAATGAAACCAAGGGTGTCGGCGACACGCGGGAACGTCTCCGCGTTACCATGACTCATGCCGAGACCGCCGCCGACGGTCACGTTGTAACCGGCGAGTTTGCCGTTTTCGATCACGGCGATGAAGCCGAGGTCTTGGGAGTAAATGTCGACGTCGTTGGACGGCGGGACGGCGAAACCGGTCTTGAATTTGCGCGGCAGGTAGGTGCTACCGTACATGGTCTCAACCTCGGGTTCGCCGCCGGCGACGAGCTCTTCGTCGAGCCAGATTTCGTGGTAGGCGCGGGTCTTGGGCAGCGCGTAGTCGCTCCAGTTAGCGGCGTCTTGGTAGACCTGCTCGATGACCGGGGATTGCTCGGGATTGACCGGAGCCATGACGTTGCGATTCACATCGCCGCAGGCCGCGATGGAGTCCAGCAGCACCTTGTGCATGCCCTGGATGAGCGGCTTCATCTTGCCCTTCAGCACGCCATGAAATTGGAACGTCTGGCGAGTGGTGATACGCAGGGAGGGCAGGGCGAAATCGTTGGCGAGCTGGTCGAGTACGATCCACTGCTGCGGGGTGGTTTTACCACCGGCCAAACGCACGCGCAGCATGAAGGAGAAGGCCTTGTCTTTGCCGGCTTTTTTGAGCGCCAGACGCTGGTCACGGTCATCCTGTTGGTAGGTACCGTGGAATTTGATGAGTTGCTCGCTGTCGGCAGAGACGACGGCAGTCGAGGTGTCGGCGAACTCGGCGGCGAGGTTGCCGCGCAGGTGACGCGAGGCGGTCTTGATACCTTCGTTGGCGGCGAGGGGCTTGGGAGCAGCAGAGTCGTTGGTCATATTAAATCGAAGAACGTGTAACTGGGAGCGGAGCGCATCAAGGGTGAAAAAGCGACTTGGGTGAGTTGGAGTATTTTAAATTAAACTTTCGCGATGTTTTCCTTAATCGTTGGACACAAGTTGAGCGCCTCAAAAAACGACGCAGCGGATGAAAAATATTAAGTTAACGGGGGAAAGGCCCAATGGCCCTCGGTTAATTAATCTACCTCTCGTAGCAACCTTTCCGGCTTTGGGGATACGAGCGATCAGGGCTTCGCCTGCGAGAGATCGATTCGAGACATCGCAAGCCGATCTCCGATTGGGCCAAGGCAGCGACGGTGTCCTTAGTGCGCAACAGGCGGGCTAAGAGGAGCGCAGCGACCAGGTAGAGATTGGCGTGGTTGATCTGGAGGCGGTGACGATCCGATGAATTCTACCGACCGCGCGAAGGCTCTAAACGGCGGTAGGCGTCCCGTTCGACGATGGCGCACAGGGTTCATCGAGGACCATTTCAGCCTGTGCGTAATCTCTTCGCAAACGTCGATTTAGTTGGTGCAGGGCTATTTTTGGCCACTCGCTTTGATGGGGTGTAACCCGCGATGGACTGAGGCGCGGAACTCACGCGTTGCGCCAGATTTTAGGGAGTAGAGATGCCGCTCCGTGATTGCAAAGTAGATAATAGCCCCAGAAAACCGCTGCACCGAGCACGAGTAAGGCGAGCGTTTCACCGAGTTGACCGCCATTGCGGCGACTGCTTCGCAACAGGGTGTTCACAGCCAAGCCAATAGCGGGAGCCAGCACGAAAGCCACCAGCGATGAGCCGCAGAGCACGATGAAGATAACCACTAGAGTGCGGAGGATCGGCTCCTCAATCAGCTCGGCTTTGTATCCCACTAAACTGTTGGCCAAGTTGAGTAACAGTAAGCAGCACGGGAGGACGTAGTAGTTTTTAACTGCAGCGGACGACTTCTTCATGGTTTGGCGGGCAACCGCTCCTGTCCTTCATATCAGGTACGCTTCGGTGTCAAACCGGCGGGGCTAATCAGCTCAATTAGAATTCCCGTTTTATGGCGTTAAAGTGTGCACATTTAAAGTGACCTGAATGTGCCGGTTCTGGTTGCCTGAATATACCCGAATTATGTCCTACTGGTCGTTGCAGCAGGACCTGATTTTTGATCCGATAGCGACTGCAAACGGGAGGGCATAATCGTGCTTTTTTAGCTCTTGAGCGCTTAAATTTCATCAAAAGGCAAAATCCGTAGATTTAGTCGTTGCGATCTAGCCTTGTATCGAGTGATTTTCTGCACCCCTTTTTTTGCTCGGCTCGTTTAGCCGTAGATGCATCTCATTCTTGTAATATCGTGTCGGCCAAACTTCTTTTAATCCGGACCGGATCTAATGTGTTTAATGCCCACGCCTTAGTGGCGACCGAGGGCGGTTTGTATCAGCGGCCACTGGACAGCGAGGCCGAGTTTTCTGCGATCTATCAATCTGAGAAGTTTAATCTCATCCTTTGTGATGGGAGGGGGAAGGAAGCCGCATTGATCGAGCTGACGGAGAAAATCCGCGGTTATCAGCCCGATGCCCACATCGTGCTCGTCTGTGAGAAGCCACCGTTGGATTTTGTGGTCAAGGCGATCCGCCTTGGGGTGCGCGACCTCTTTCCGGTTCCCGTGAATTTAAGTGGGGTGCTGACACGGGTTGATGAGCTCATTAAGCCGTTTTTAACAGGTGGGAGCGCGACGGCCACAGCCACCTGCCGCTCAAGACTGACTCAATTTTTGACTGCAGACGGGACTCCATCGTTGCCTGCTACTGCGAAGGGTGCGATTGCCGCCGACATCAAAGAACTGAACACGTTGCGACAAGAGTGCGATCGCCTGGGGCGCGAGCTTCAAGCCGTGCAAGAGGCCCACAATTTAGCCTCCACCTCCGGCGTGGCGCGTGGTCAAGATATAGAAGCGCGCGAGCAGCTGCTGGCCGAAAAAGAGTCGATAATATCCCTTGAGAAAAATAAGCAGGTTGCTGAGAGGCAAAAAATTAACGTAGACCTTGCTGCGCTTGAAAAAGTCCAGTTGGCTGTCAGCCAGGCGTCGACAGCATTGGCCGAACGTGAGCAACAATTAGCCCAACAGCTCGCCATTCAGACCCAAGCGGGTAAGTCACATAAAGAGGCGCTCGCCGAGTTTGAGGTGAACGAGCAGCGGCTTGCAGCAAGGGAGAAATCTCTCGCTGCTGAGCAGACCAAACTTGAAGAGGCCAAGAACAACTTGCCCCAGGCTCAGGCACGCCTCGCCCAAGAGTCCGCTGAGCTGACTGCGCAGCGCCGAGCCATTCAGGACGAGTTGGCGTCGTTGACTAAGGCGCGCACCGAGCTCGAGTCGCAGCAATCCAAGCTCAGTGCAGAAACCGAACGGATTGAGGCCAAGGCCAACGAGTTGGCTGGCGAGCAGGCAGCGGTTAAAAAACACGTTGCCGAATTGGTTGCGCGCGAAAAGGAGATCGGGAAGCAGGTCGAAAAGTATGCCGATCGAGAGCGGATATTGGGCGTGGCCGAGACGGAAATCGAAGCGACCAAAGTTGCCGTGCTGGCCGATCAGACGCGTCTAGCCCAAGAATTCTCCGCCCTGGAGAAGATTAAGGCCGAGCAGGTCAAGGCGCGGGCGCTGACCCAGGCCGAGCGGGCTGAAGTTAACGCGATCCAGGTAAAACTGGCCGCAGAAACCGCACGAATCGATAGCGAGGCCAATGAGTTGGCAAGCGAGCAGGCAGCGGTTAAAAAACACGCTGCCGAATTGGTCGCGCGTGAAAAAGAGATCGGTAAGAAGGCCGAAAAGTATGCCGATCGCGAGCGTACCTTGGGCGTGGCCGAGACAGAAATCGAAGCAGCCAAAGCCGCCGTGTTGGCCGACCAAACGCGGATAGCCCAAGAACTCGCCGCTGTGGAAAAGATTAAGGCCGACGTGGTCAAGGCGCAGGCGAAGGCCCAGGCCGAGCGGGCAGAAATTAACGCGATTCAGGTAAAACTGACCGCAGAAACCGCACGGATTGAGGCCGAGTCCAACGAGTTGGCGGGCGAGCAGGCCGCGGTTAAAAAACACGTTGCTGCATTGGCTGCGCGTGAAAAAGAGATCGGTAAGAAGGCCGAAAAGTATGCTGATCGCGAGCGGACATTGGGTGTGGCCGAGACAGAAATTGAAACGGCTAAAGCCGCGATGTTGGCCGACCAAACGCGTTTAGATCAAGAACTCGCCGCAGTCGAAAAAGTTAAGACCGAGCAGATCAAAGTGCAGACGAAGGCCCAAGCCGAGCGGGCAGAAATTAAGGCGCTTCAGGTCAAACTGGCCGCTGAAACCGTGCGGATCGATACCGAGGTCAACGAATTGGCGAGCGAGCAGGCAGCCGTTAAAAAACACATTGCCGAATTGGCCATGCGTGAAAAAGAGATCGGGAAGAAGGCCGAAAAGTATGCCGATCGCGAGCGGACATTGGGCTTGGCCGAGAAGGACGTCCACACGGCCAAAGCCGCTGTGATGGCCGACCAAGCACGGTTAGCCAAAGAGCTCGCCGCAGTGGAAAAGATTAAGGCCGAACAGGTCACCGCGCAGGCGAAGATCCAAGCCGAGCGGGCCGAAGTTAAGGCGACGCAGGTCAAACTGGCCGCAGAAACTGTGCGGATCGATGCCGAGGCGGCTGGGCTGGACGAGTCACTAGCGGAGCAGTCCTTGAAAATGGCTGAGCTGGCCAAGAGGACGCAGGCCGTTTTGGGTCAAGAGCGGGCCTTGGTTGCACGCGCTGCGACCTTGGCCGAGGCGGAAAGTCGTCTGGCGGAGCTCGAGGTCAATGCCCGCGCTTCGGTTGCACCCTTGATGGCCCAATCCGAACAACGTGCGAGCGCCCTTGCTGCGCGCGAAGTGGCGTTGGCGGCAAAGGAGAAGGAGGTTGCCAAATTAATGGCGCGGTTAGAGGCCGATACCGATGCCGCCGGCGAAGAACATACAGCCCTCGCCACGGCCAAGGTCTCGTTCGATAAAACTTCCGCAGGTTTCGCGGCTCGCGAGGCCAATCTGGCTATTGCTGAAAAACGCCAAGCTGAGCAGTCCATTCAGATCAAAAAAGAACAGGCGGCCCTTAAAAATCAGCAGCAGCTCTTGGAAGCTGAACGAGAGGCGCTCGAACAGGAAAATACCGCGCTTGTAGAAAAAATTGCCCTATTAGAAAAGAAGCGCCATACCGTGTAGACACTGTTTAGTTCAGGTTAATTTAATCACTGTATCCACTTTTACTCCATGGCTGCTACACCCTCATCACCCCGTTTGTTAGTCGAGTTGGCTCCCCATTCGGTGCAACTGCTAGCCGTGAATGCATCTGGGCAGATAACGGGTTATGTGGAGTGTGCGCCCGAGTCCGGTGCCGTCGCCGCAGCACTCGCGAAAATCGGCGCCACTGCTGCGACCAGTGAAGTAAACGCTCTGATTACGCCTTCGCCAAGTTTTGTGCTTCGCGCGAGCGCTGATGAAGCGGCCTCTATACGTACCACCAAGAGCTTACTTGCTCGAGCCGAGACTGCGGCTCAGGCCGGTACCGACGGTTTTAAAGCGGTCGCCTTCGATGTGGCCACCGGTGCTCGGGTGGATACGGTGGGTTCGTCTGCTTGGATCATTGCGGGCTGCGCCAGCTCGCAACTCGACGACGTTACCGCTCGCCTCGATTTATTGGGGGTATCCACGGCCTCTCGTAATCTAGCCCTCCCTGCACGCATCGGCGCGGTGGCGCTTACTCTGCAGGACTTGCCTGAGTCGAACCGCGTGTTGATCTGGCAAATCGCTGAAACGGACGCCCAAGTGGCATGCGTCTCAGCGGCTGGCTGTGAGGCGGTTGCGTCGATTCCGGTTGGTTTTTCTCAACTCTTCGACGCGGTCCAAGCCGGACTGGGGCTGCGGTTCCGTGCCGCGGCGACCAAGTTGTTTTTTAACGCCAGTTACGATTTTTCGGACGCAGCAGGCCCGATCGCGGAGCGCTTGGCTGCTGTGTTACGGCCTTCGATCGCTGCGTTGGGCGTGGTTCCGACAACGCTACATGTGGCGGGCTTACCGGCTGGGCAGGCTTGGCTGCCTAAGGCTCTGGCTTCGGCGCTTGAGCTCGGGTTGCTCGCACCCGACCTTTCTAGCTTTTGCGCCCAGCGCAACGTGACTGGGCCTGCAATTGATTCTGGGTTACCCGTTTCGGCGCTTGGTTTGTTGCTGCATGCTTCCCAGCTAACGGCGAACGAGGCACCGTGGACGCCGGGTTGGTTGGATGAGGCCGCGGTGGTTGTGACTGCGCCCGCGCCTATTTCAGCACCCGCCGCTGCATCGGCTCCGGTGAAAAAGGCCTCCTCTGCTCCTGCTCCTGCCGCCATACCACCGACATCCAAGCCGGTGACTGTAAACGTTGCCGCAGGCGCAACAACGAAGCCGACTGCCTCGCCAAAATCGGCCGCAGTTGTAAAGCCTGCCGCAGCGCTAGCACCCAAGGCGGCTGCACCCGCTCCAGTGGCCAAGCCCAGCGCTCCAGTGCGAGCGCCCAGCGCCGCGCCCGTAGCCAAATCTGCCAAGGCGGCCCAGCCTGTTCCAGTAGATGAGGTAACTGAGGTGTCCGAGGAGCCTGAAGTCACTGAGACTGTGCCACCCAAAAAGAAACCGGTGGCACTCCTGGCGGCGGTAGCCGCTGTGGTCGTCTTGGGCGGACTGGGCGCGGTGTTGTTCACTCGTGGGGGAGGCGCCAAAACCGAGGTTGGACCCGCGGTTGCCACTATTTCCGCCGAGCAGTTGAAGATCCAGGAGCATAAAAACGCGCTTATCTTGGCTGAGGAGATGGCGTCGCCTCGGAGTTTCCGTAACAGTAAATACAGCCTGGAGGTTTCCGATCGCGGCTACCTGCGCAAACTCACCGACAGCAGCAAACGGGTGCTCATTGACGAACTGGGCTGGATCGAACTTCAAGGGACTTTTTCGGGGACGGGTAAACCCTTCACCGCTGGAACGATGGCGGATTCCGATTTCACTCCTTCGGTAACCAAGGCAGTGCGCGAGGGCAAGGTGGTCTTTGAGATCAGCGGCACCCATGCTCGGTTTAGTCTCAAGACCTTGGTCACTTGTCTGCCGAGCTCGGTGAAAGTGGAAACGGTGTTTACGCCGATTCAGATGACCGAGTACCGGGGGCCGCTTTCATTGGAGTATTCGGTTAAGATGAACCGCTCGTCGCTCGCACTGGGCCAACGGGGCATCCTCTCGCCAGGCAAGGCGTCCTTTGCGACACAGGCTGGAGCGGTAGAACTGCAATATGACTCGGCCGTTTGGGGGCCTGTCGGTGAAGTTAATAAACAGGCGGTTACGCTTGGCGGTAACCGAGTGTTGTTCAATTTTGCCGGAGCCTCGGCTGAACCGAGAAAAAACGTGCTGAACGTTGAACTCGTTTTGCCCTAATCGGGTAACCGTTAAGGCGGTAGGAGGGGCTCTGCGCGCAGCCTCACTTTCTGGCGTTTGCCACGTTGACCCTTTGGGTGGAGGTAGAACGCCCTGAATGAGGGGTGGGGGAAGTTCTTTTGCTGAACAGACAGGGCAGCTTAATCTAACGATGAATCGAAGCGATTTGGGCGTTAATGATTTTAATTTGACCAACTAAGTTCCGCTGCCTGAAGTCCGCTCACTTTATGCGTCGGCGACTCTCCCTGATCACAATGCTGACCGCATGGCTGCTCGCCACCGGCAGTCATTGGGATTTGCTACAGACGTTTGCTTGGGGCCGCATGATCGCGACCTATTCACAGACGATGTCGCTGTCGCAGGCGGTGAAATTGACCTTCACCCCCGACAATCTCTGCGGACTTTGCGAAAGCGTGAGTGAGGCCAAACAGCAGCGGGTGCACGAAACCGCGCTGCCCAGCGAGGCCAAATCTTTAGGCAAAATCCCCCTGATTTTCCAGCCGGTTGCCGTCTTCGTTCCCCGCGGGCCGATCTCGGCGCCTTGGGGCTGGAATCATGCGGTGCCCGTCTGTCGGGACCGCTCCCCTCCGCCACTGCCGCCGCCACGCGCGGCCGTTTGATACTCGGTTAACACCCGCCTCCTTCGCCGCGACTATTCAGCGGCACGGTTGCGCGGTTTTCGTCGCGTCCGCCCTGAGCGGGCGGACTGCCTTGTAGCATTCAATCCTGAGTCTTCCGCATTTTCCCGTCGTTGTGCGTGGGCGCGCGAAGCAGGCTTTATCCTTATACTGTATTGCTGGTTATGAAAATTTTATCTCGTTCATTGTTAGTAAACCTGGTGCTGGCTGCCATGCTCCGCGCGGAAGTTTCCCCGCCGGTGGCGGCCCCGACTGCTGCGGAAAAAACGGTGGTTTTACCTGCGCTCGAAGTGACCGCTTCGCGCACCTCCCTCACCACGCCTTCACTCGAAGCGGCGCGGGCCGATCTCGCACTCACTCCCGGCGGCGCCGAAGTGGTCGCCGCCGAGCGCTACCTGCAGGGCCGTGCCTCCACAGTCGCTGATACTTTTGCGCTTTCGCCGGGTGTGGTCGCGCAGTCGCGTTTCGGTTCTGACGAAGCGCGGCTTTCGATTCGCGGCTCGGGCATCCAGCGCACCTTCCACGGCCGCGGCATCCGCGTGTTGCAAGACGGCGTGCCGATCAACCTGGCTGACGGTGGCTTCGACATGCAGTCGCTGGAGCCGACCGCCGCCGACCACATTAACGTCTGGCGCGGCAGCAACGCCCTAGCCTACGGCTCCTCCACTTTGGGCGGGGCCATCGACTATGTTTCCCGCACCGGGCGCACCGCCCCGGGTGGTTTCGCCCGCCTCGAGGTGGGTTCCTTTGACTACCTGCGCGCCACCGTGGCGGACGGGGTTACCCACGGGAACGCCGACGGCTACGCCAGTTTCACCCAGTCCCAGCAGGAGGGTTTCCGTGATCACGCCGAGCAAAACAACCAGCGCTTGTTTACCAACGTCGGGTGGCGCTTGAACGAAAACGCCGAGACTCGCCTGTACCTGACGGCCGTGAAAACCGACTCCGAACTGCCGGGCAATTTGACCAAGGCGCAGATGGAGGCGAATCCCGAGCAAGCCAACGCATCGAACATCACGAACGATCAGAAGCGCGACTTCCAGCTAGTGCGGGTGGCGAGTAAAACCACGGTGAGTGCGGGCGACAACTCCGTGGATTTTATCGGCGCATGGACTTACAAGGACCTCGACCACCCGATTTTTCAGGTCATCGATCAGGTTTCCAATGACGCGCTGTTTGGTCTCACGCTGACGAACAAGGCAGACCTGTTTGAACGCGCGCATCAGCTCCGTGCGGGCTTATTAGCCAACCAAGGACAGACCTCCGCGGCCAATTTCTCTAACGTCGGTGGCTCCCGCGGTGCGCTGGTTTCGCAAGACGACCAGACCGCGACGAACCTAGAGGCCTTCGCCGAGAGCCAGCTCTCACTCGGCGGTGGATTCACCAGTGTGCTCGGTTTCGCTGCTGCCCACAATCGTCGTGATACGACCCGCACGTTTGGTGCGGTCAATGCTGCCAACACCTACGATCGCACCTACGATAATCTCGCCCCAAAACTGGGCGCGCGTTGGGATAATGCAGCCAAA
>JBILJE010000196.1:0-6135 GCA_044377395.1 Rariglobus sp.
GGAGATCAACGCGTTGCTCAAGCAGGAGGGCTTTGCCCAAAACTACCAGTTCACCACCGACCCGTTTGAAGCGGTAAAGGATGCCGACGTGGTTTACACGGACGTTTGGGTGAGCATGGGCAAAGAGGAGGAGGGCAAACAGCGCATCGCCCTGATGTCGCCCTATGCAGTCACCGGCGCGCTGTTCGCCGCCGCCAAGCCAGATGCTTACTTCATGCACTGCCTGCCGGCGCACTCTGGTGAAGAGGTTTTCCAGGAGGTTTTAGACAACCCGCGCTCGATCATTTTCGACCAGGCCGAAAACCGCCTGCACACCCAGAAGGCCATCATGGCCGTCCTCGCCCAACAGCCTCGCGCCTAAATCGTTTTGTAACAGAGCGAAGCTTGAAGGAGCGCGCATCGTCCTGTCCGATCATTCGCGTTAATTAGCGTCCCTTCGCGGTTAAAATTCATCTCACTTTCCTCTCTCTTTTTTACCTATGAAAATCGTTCTCGCCTACTCCGGAGGTCTCGACACCTCCGTCATCGTTAAGTGGCTCAAGGAAACCTACGACGCGGAGATCATCACCTTCGCCGCTGACGTCGGCCAAGAGGAAGAGCTCAAGGGCCTCGACAAGAAGGCCAAGGCCACCGGCGCCTCCAAGCACTACACCCTCGATCTGGTCGAGGAGTTCGCCAAAAACTACATCTACCCGATGATCCGCGCCAACGCGGTTTACGAGGGCCAGTATTACCTGGGCACCTCCATCGCCCGCCCCTTGATCGCCAAGGCCCAGGTGGACATCGCCCGCAAGGAAAAGGCCGACACTGTCGCCCACGGTGCCACCGGCAAGGGTAACGACCAGTGCCGCTTCGAGCTCACCTACATGGCGCTCGCCCCCGACCTCGATATCATCGCCCCGTGGAAGCTGGAAAACTACCGCGCCGAGTTCCCGGGCCGCGCCGAGATGATCGCCTACTGCGCCAAGCACAAGATCCCCGTCGAGGCCTCGCTCAAGAAGCCCTATTCGATGGACCGCAACCTCCTCCACATTTCCTACGAGGCCGGCATCCTGGAAGACCCCTGGTTCGACCCGACCACCAAGGAAAACAAGGAGATGTTCAAACTCTCCGTTTCCCCTGAAGACGCGCCCGACAAGGCCGAGTACGTCGAGATCGAGTTCGAGAAGGGCGACGCGGTTGCCGTCAACGGCAAGAAGCTCACCCCAGGCAAGGTCCTCAAGGCCCTGAACAAGCTCGGCGGTAAACACGGTATCGGCCGCGTTGACCTCGTTGAAAACCGCTTCGTCGGCATGAAGAGCCGCGGCGTTTATGAGACCCCGGGTGGCACCATCCTGATGCAGGCGCACAAGCAGATCGAGAGCTTGACCCTTGACCGCGAGGTCGAGCATCTGCGCGACAGCCTGATCCCGAAATACGCCGAGCTTGTTTACAACGGCTTCTGGTTTTCCCCCGAGCGCGAGGCGCTGCAGGCCCTCGTCGATGAGAGCCAGAAGTTCGTCTCCGGCACGGTTCGCCTGAAGCTCTACAAGGGCAACATCATCACCACGGGCCGCAAGTCGAAGTATTCGCTCTACGACGACAAGATCGCGTCGATGGAAGGTGTGAAGAGCTGGTACAACCAGAGCGACGCGACCGGCTTCATCCGCCTCAACGGCCTGCGCCTGCGCGCCCGCAGCCTAGCTCAGGGTGGACCGAAGGTCTGATAGTCCGACCGAGGATTTTCTCGCTCCGCTGCAAGGCGCGCCCATTGAGGGCGCGCCTTTTTTGCGCGGTCAGGCGGGCGTCGGACGCGGTCCCGGCGCGGATTATGGCGAATGCGTTACGACGTTACCGCATTATCACAATAGGTTTATGGCGCTCAGTTTGGGCGCCGCCAAACATAGGGGTTTTCCTTAGTATGAAAATCCAACTCAACTCCCTCCTCGTGGGCGCTTCGTGCGCACTGCTGCCGGCCTCGGCTTTCGCCGAAGTCTCTTTTCTCTCTGGTGTGGCCCTGCCCAACGGCGGTGAAATCATCTCCTTTGCCGGGGACTCGTTACTCTCCACCAACTCTCTTAGTGGCGGATCTGCCAACCACTCGATTCAGGCCTATTCGTTGGGTTCAAACGCCGTTTTTTCGGCCACCAGCACGATTGACCTCAATGGTGTTTTTGGTACCGCTGCCAACACGGTTTCGATCTCCAGTGTGCTCAACGATTCGCGCGGTTTCGGTGTAGCCACGGTTATCCCCACTGCGACCACCGCCACCGACTTCGGCCGCATCGCTATTTTTAACAAGAGCAACGGCGCGATCCTCAAGACGCTCGATGTCGGGTATCATCCTGACTCCGTCACCATCACTCCAGATGGCAGCAAGCTGCTCATCGCCAACGAGGGAGAATTTTCCGGAACTTCAAAAACTAAAGACGGCGTCACCACCTTTACGCCCGAGGCTGTAAACCGTCCCGGCTCGGTCAGCGTCGTCAATCTCGCTGGGGTGAACTCGTCCAACTACGCCAGCACCCTGGGCGCGCTCACCAACGCCGCTGTCAGCACCTACGACTTCAGTGCCGGTAACTTGGGCTCGGGCGTCACCCTGAACGGCCTGCGCAACAACCGCCTCGACACGCTCACCGTGAAGACGGCCAACGCGGCCGATGTGGAGCCCGAGTACATCACCGCCAGCAACACCACAGCCTACGTGACCCTGCAAGAGGCCAACGCCATCGCCACCCTCGACTTGGCCTCCGGTAAATACACCAAGATCAGCGTGCTCGGCACCATCACCCAGACCATCGACGCCTCGGACCAAGACGGCTCGCCCAAAGCCATTGCACGGAACGACACGGTCGCCGGCATGCCGATGCCCGACACCATCACCCAGTTTGAACGTAACGGCACCACCTTCTTGGTCACCGCCAACGAGGGCGACGCTCGCGGCGACGACGGCGATACCGCCCGTGGTGCGACGCTTCTCACTAACACGACTGCGACGCCCACGGTTGTCGCACTTGCCAACAACACCGGCATCGGTCGCCTCAACTTGCTCAAGGACCAAGGCGACACCAACGCCGACGGTATCATCGACACGCCCACCATGCTGGGTACACGCAGCTTTTCCATCTGGAATGCCGAGACCGGTACCAACGTCTACGATTCCGACGACATGATCGAGAAGTATGTGGCCGACAACAACCCGGCCTCCTTCAACATGAACAACGGTGATCAGAATGCTTCCGACACGCGCTCCGACGACAAAGGCCCGGAGCCCGAGGCCCTGACCTTCGGCAGTTTTGACGGCCGCGACTACGTTTTTGTGGGTAACGAGCGTGAAAACGGCATTTTCCAATTCGACGTCACCGATCTGAACAACGTCTTCATCGCGGGCTATTTTAACCCGATCACGGGTACGACCGATGGGGCAAGCGGTGGCGTCTATATCTCGCCTGAATCAATGCTATTCCTTGCTGCTGGAGCAGCGGGTAATACGACTGGTAAAAACCTGCTGATCGTCGGTTTTGAAGGCACGGGCGGCAACGGCTCGATCGGTGTTTTTGAGGTGACGGCGACCTCCGCTATCCCTGAGCCGTCGACCTATGCGGCCCTTGTCGGCGCAGGCGTGTTGGGGCTGGCCCTGTTCCGCCGCCGCCGCGCCAGTCGCTAAGCCACAGAGCGGACAAGCTGAGGTAAATGGGCCAGGGACAGCCAATGCGACACCAAGGCGCATTGGCTGTAGGGTTGGCCGTCCCTAGCCAAATTTAGCAAAACTTGAACGTGAATTAGAATTAAGCGGCCAGTGCCATAGTTTGAACTGTCCGTGCAGTCGGTCTTCAGTGAAAAACCCGAAGCGCCGCGTGGGTGCGGCTATGTTATCGCCACAGCCACAGCTACCGCCGTAACCACTTCTGCACAAAGAGTTTCGGCCGCCAAATACGCGCGAACTGTGCCCATAGTGAAACGCTCCCAGCGCTCACCCGTTTAGCCACCCAGGGCAGGAGCTCGCGGTGCTGGACACATCCAGAGTTCACTACGCCGCACTTTGGCGTGGACCGCCGTCAACCCCCGTTACGTAGCCTCGACATGTACGCACTGGTGTCCACCTCGTAGCGCTCGAGCGCTTTGATGAGCTCCTTGCGAAACTCGACTTGAGCCGGAATACTCGTGTCCCAATAAAGACTGGTGCGGTAATAATCGTAGTAATCCCCGCTTTCGAGGTCCTTCAGCCCCAGCGCCGAGAGCGACTGCACCACGCGGAAAAAATCCTTAACATAGCCGTTCGCGGCCATCTTGTTGGTCCCCGCAGTCTGGTAGTTGGATTCCAACTTGTCGATTAACGGGCCAAATGGAGGCGTCAGGCGCGCGGTTTTGAAGTCAAAATTGACTATCGCCAATAGGCCTTTCGAAGCCTCGCGAAACTTGGCGATGCGCTCACCTTGTGCATTCCATTTGCCCAGATCGATCGCCTCCCACTTGACCACGCTATCGATACGGTAGCCGAACCAGCGCTTTTCCGGTACGGCAACGGCGCCCCTGCTGTTGCCGCCGGCATTAATGGGCCGAGTCTCCGCATAAGTAGCCACCCCGATCACCTCGTTGGTGCGCAGGTTAAAAATGGGGCTACCGCTATTGCCGGGCTCAAAGTTAGCGTTCACTTCCACCCGAGTCGGGCCAATGCCCATGATACTGCCAACCGTCTGCGTGGCCACCCCACCGCCAAGACGATTACCCACAACCACAACCCGGTCGCCGATTTGGCTACTCGCAAACACATCCTGCGCCAGCACCATTTCTCCTTGGGGGGCGCTCGTGGTGCGGATGATCGCGACGTCACTGCCAGCCGCACCAAAAATTCCCGCCACGGCCAGCTCCTGCCCGTTCAGATTCTTGATGGTGAATTTTTTGCTCCCAGACAGCACATGGAGATTGGTAACAATAAAATCGACGCCGCGAATTTTTGTCATGAACCCTGTCGCCGCTCCCCCCTCGCCCTCGATCAGCACGATGCTCGACATGTTTTGATACGACAAACTCTGGCTCGTAACTGCGGGCGGGGGCGAGGCTGCCGCAACAACCGGCGGAGGTGCCGGTTGTTGCGGAACGGGGGTTGCTGGCGCCCCGGCAGGCCCTGCATCAACGGCGGGCGGGAGTTCGGCCAACTTGGCCAACTCAGGAATCGAGATGAACCCCATCTGCTCTGCACTCAATGGTTCAGGCGGTGGCGATTTCTCCACGGTGAAATGGGCCGCGTTAAAGGAGGGGTTCAGCTGCTGGCGGTTGTAAAAATTCTCCTCAACGATGAGCTGGCGCTTAGTCATACTCGGGCTGGCGTACTGCATGATCGAGCGCACGATCAAAAATGACGATTGCTCCACCCAAAGCAGGATCGGACTACCGGCAGCCGTTTTGGCGATAATCCGATAAACCGAGCTACCGTTCAACGTTTCGCTACCGATGAGTTCAGGTTCAATCAGCCCGAGCGGTTTCAGGCCGCCAGTACCCGCAGGGCGCACTTGGAAATGCCTCAGCACCAAATCCGCGTCGAGTCGGCCGCCCATTCGCGCCGAAACCATAACCATAAAAGGCTCGTTCCCAAGGGGCTGAGTCACAAATCGCGGCCCCTCATAATAACCGCGGCTCGCCGTACCGTTATCTTGGCGCGCAAACACGGACCAGCCCTGAGTTTGACCAAGCGTACTCGCAGCCGAATCGGGCATTCCTGAACCACCCACAAAGGCCGACTGGATGGACAACCAATAAGCATTCGGACGGCGTACTCTAATCTGCATTCGCTTATATTGCGTGCTCACCGCGATGTAGCTCGGCGTCCCATTCGGCTGCCCCGAAACAGGCTCAAAGCGTACCGTCCGGCTGTCTACTTGTGCTGAAAACGTTGGCGTATCGGCGTATATGCGATCGGCCGCTTCGAGTACCTCTTGAACGGATTGTCCATAAAGTGCACCGGCAGCCATGATGGCGATGCACGGCCAGAACACACACCGCCGCCCGCCAACGACTACACGGATTAGACTAAGGGACTGTCAGTAAATAACCGTATCGATTTTAGATATTGGTTTCGGCAGGATGGTGTAATTCCACTCTCCATGAAAAGGGTCGGTAACGAGGTGCAGTGAGTCCATTTCCTGGTCGCTAATT
>JBILJE010000013.1:0-21340 GCA_044377395.1 Rariglobus sp.
CGCACCTGGGCCGAGTGGCGGTCAAGTAACTCGCGTTGCAACACGGCCGCGTCGCGCAGAGTTCCCGGAGTGGTGCAATATTTGAGGTGGGGCGAGCGGCGCCAGGTGCCGGTGCCGCTGCACGGCGCGTCCACCAGCACGCCGTCGTAGCTGGCGCTGGGAGCGCCGGAGAGAATGCGGATGTTGGCCATGCGGGCGCGCGCGGCGCGGGCACCGAGTTCGTCGAGTGCTTTGGCGCGGATGTCATAGGCGTCCACCCGGCCGGTGGTGCCGATCAGGCGGGCGAGTTGGAGGGTTTTGCCGCCGGCGCCGGCGCAGGCGTCGAGCCACAGGCCGGTGGGCGCCGGGTCGAGGGTGGCGAGGAGGAGTTGCGAGCCGAGATCCTGAATCTCAATCAGGCCTTTGGCGTAGGCATCGGTGGTGGTCAGGTCGGCCTCGGTGAGTACTTCGAGGGCGGCCGGCAGGATCGGGGAGGGGCGCACGGGCAAGCCACGGGTGGCGAACTCGGCCAGCACCGGCGCAGGGTCGTCGGTCTGCATGCGGATCCAGAGTGGGGCGCGGGTGTGCAGGGTGTCGAGCGTGGGAGCGGTGAACGCGGCTGGGCAGTGTGTGGCGAACCATTCGGGCAATAACGCGGAGGGATCGGCTTGGAGGTGTAGGGCTTTTTCGGCGACGCTGGTCGGGGTTTCCGGCAAACCTGCGGTCCAGTGGGCGCGGAAGGCGTGGGTGGCGGGTGTGTCGGTGGCTAGCCAGGCGGTGGCGCGGATGGCCTCGTCGGGCGAGGCTGCGAGGCGGGCGTCGATCCACGGCAGGTGGCGGAGCGCAGTGTAAAGCAGTTCGCGGTAGAGGCGGCGGTCGCGGCTGCCGAAGCGTTTTTCGCGGGCGAGCAGTTGTTGCAGGCGCGAGGGCAGATTGCGGTCGGTGGTGACGTGGGGACGCAGGGCGGCGAAAAGCGTGAGGAAAACCCGGCCTTGGCTGGCGGCGGGAGCGGCGGATGCAGGACGATCGGTCATGGATAAAGAGGCGTGTTAAAGACGGTTAAAATGAAGCAGGGGCGAGATGCCCACAGTGCGGGCGCCTCGCCCCTGAGTTGGCGGGACAAGCGTTCGGGGCGTTTTACCCGATTAGAAATTGGCCAGCTCGACGCTGACCTTGATGCTGGTGCTGCCGGTGCGCGAGTCGCCCTCGCTGAAGGCGAGCGCGTAGTTAATGAACCAGAGATTACGGATGTTCTGGCGCAGGGTGATGGCCTTGTAGGTGAAGCGGCCGCCGAGCTCGTCGTAGCGCAGGTTCAGGATGGCCTCGTACACCTCGTTGATGAAGTAGTGCGTATCCAGCGTGTATTCACCGATTCCGCCTTTAGTGTTGGTGAGGGTGGCGGAGTCGCGCGGGTTGGACTCCATGACGTTGGTGCCGACGCGCACCGACCAGACGCCGGCGTCTTTGAAGGTCACGCCGGTGTTGATTTCCTCGATGGTGAGGTCGTCCGGCGAGACGTTGGTGTAGACATCGTAGCTGAACCACTTGGCAGGCGTGAGCGTGAGCTGGCTCTGAATGGCCGAGAGGCTGTCCTGGCCGGTGGTGCGGTCGAAGCGCCAGTCGCCGGCAACATCGAGTTCGGCGAGGTTGCGCGACGCGTAAGTGCGGTCGCGGGTTTGCACGGCGTTTTTGACGCCGAGGCGCAGGGTGTTGGTCTTGCCCAAAGTGTCGATGTCGCGGCGGTCGGCCAAGCCGAGGGGTTGCAGACCTGTGGCAAAGACGGTGCGGTCGATCGCGGGGATGGCGGTGTTGGAACCTTGGTCGGCGTTACCGATAACGCGGTAGGAAACGAAGGGCTTGACCACGTGACGGAGACCGTCGATGTCCCAGCGCTCGTTTTTGTAGTCGTAGGTGGAGCTGGCCGTCAGCTCGGCGTCGAAGCCGGCCTCGGCGAGCCCGCGGGCGTAGTCACTGCGCGGGGCCTGGGCGCGATCGTAGTAGGTGAAACGCGTGCCGGCCACCGGTTTAATCGAGAACCACTCGCTCGGGGTGAAGGGGCGGGTGAGGCCGTAGTAGGTGTCGAAGCGGTCAACTTGGTTAACCGTGTTGGTCGGTGCGGTCAGCGAGGTGTCCTCGAGCACGGCAAGGCTGGCGTTGACGCGGTGGTAGATGCCGGAGCCAGCCTCAACGGGAAGACCATCGAAACGGATTTCGGGCAGGCGACGCTGCACGACATGGTAGTCGTTGGGTTGAAAGCGGGTGAACGCCGAGATGACGTAGTTGTCGCCCGTGTAGTAGCTTTCGAGGAAGTTGTCGGGCGTCTGGGTCTTCTCGAACTCCTTGGGGCGGAAATCGCGGGTGACCTCGGAGTCGGACCAGTAGTTAACCTGGCCGAGCAGGGTGACGTTGTCGCCGACGGTCTGGTAGTGTTCCCATTCGACGAAACTGCGGTTGGCCTGAATGGGGTTGCCGAGGATGTCGTTGCCGCGCTTGCCGCTGTCGTTGATGAAGCCGCTGCGCAGGGAGCCCTTCACGGTGGTGTTGGCGTTGTCGAGATCGTAGGCGGCTGCGGGGCCGAACATGACGCCGCGATTGGTGTAGAGGTCGAGTTCGCCACCGAGTTTGAACATGCGGTTGACCGGCATGAGCAGGCCCAGTTCGAGTTCGCCGCCTAGGCGCGAACCGTAACCGACGCGGGCCGTCATGTGGCTGAGCAGCGGGTCGTTGACCGACTGGGTGAACGCCGACATCGGAATGAGGGGCGTGGAGCCGATGCCGATGCGTGCGCTCTTCGCCTGGATTTGGTCTCCAGGCACATAGGTGACCGTCGAGGCGCGCAGGGCCGGTGAGACGGCGCTGGGTTCGGAATAGCTCACGACCGCGTCACGGATAACGATTTTGTCGGGGCCGCCCTCGACGCTGCTGCCGCTGATAAAAATGGGGTCCTGGCCGAGGCGGACGTTTTTCACCGTATAGGTGCGGTCGGCCAGATTGTAGGTGAGCTCGTCGGCGAGCAGGCGCTGCGGAGTGGTCTGGGCGAGCGGTTTGGCCCGGTCGCGCGGGTTGGCCGCTCGGGAAGGAGCGGCGGTCTGTGGCCCACGGGTGAAGGAAACGCGGCCCACGGCGCGGGCGATTTGGGTCTTGGGATCGTAGGAGATCTGGTCGGCGAGCAAGATCGCGCCGTCGTAATCGAGGCGGGCGTTGCCCCTGAACACCGTGCCGGCATCGGTAGTCTCGAAGTGGCTGGCAGTGATTTGAGGCAGGCTGGGAGCCCCTTGCACGAGGCTGGCACTGATAAGAAGAAGGACGGGGAGGAGGCGTCTGGTCACGGTGGCACGCAAATAAGGCGTCCCCGAGTTCGCAAGCAAGCTCAGAGCCGAGGGTGGGCGCGATCAAACAAACCTTGGGGTCTCATGCAGGTTTTAACTCGTTTGGCCCACTTTTCGCTTTCAGGGCTGCTTTAACCCACCCAACTTACCGCACCCTATCTGCTCATTCTTAACATGGCCCGCACTCCCGCCTCACGCTCCTCGTCCGCCCCTAAAGAACTTGCCCAGCTCCGCACGGAGATCCGTACCTTGGGAGACGCGCTCGGTCGGGTGATCACCCAGCTGGAGGGGGCCGAGACACTGGCGACCGTTGAGCGCTTGCGCACGCTGTCCAAGTCCGCGCGTACCGGCAATGCCTCCGCCGCCCCGGCTCTCAGCGAAACCATCGCGGGCCTCTCGCCCAGCGCAGCGCTCAACCAAGCGATGGCCTTCACGCTCTACTTTGAGTTGGTCAACATCGCCGAGGAAAACTTTCGCATCCTGCTTTTGCGCCGCCGCCGCGCCGCCCGCCTGCGTGCCGACGCCAAGTCGCCCGATGCGCTCCCTATTCGCGAATCGATTGAGGCCGGTGTGCTCGAATTAAAAAAGCGCGGCGTCGATGCCGCCGCCATGCAGAAGCTGGTTGACCAGATCGCAATCGATTTGGTGTTCACCGCCCACCCGACCGAGTCCAAGCGCCGCACGCTTCTCGCCAAACTCCAAAGCCTGGCCGAAACCTTGCGCCAGCGCGCCAATCCTGAGGTTAACGGCCTCGCCTCGGCCGATCCGGCCGGTCTTGAGCGCGAAATCGCCTGCCTCTGGCTGACCGATCGCAGCCGCACCGCCCGCCCCGAGGTGGCCGATGAGGCCCGCACCGGCCTGTGGTACCTCGACTCGACCCTGTATAAAACCTTGCCCCGCCTGCATGCCGACATGGAGCGTGCGCTTAAGCTGCATTATCCCAGCGTCACCCCGCCGACGCGTTGGCTGACCTTCGGATCCTGGATCGGCGGCGACCGCGATGGCAACCCCAACGTCAATGCCCGCGTGACCGCCGACATTCTTGCGCTGCACCGGCGCATCGCGGTCAAAAAGATGCACGACTGCGTTTATAACCTGCTGCATAACCTCACGGTTTCGGACCTCCGCGATTCCATTTCCCCGGCGGTCAGCCGGCTCATTAAAGAGAGCCGTTATCTGGCCCCCTACGCGGCGCAACTCAGCAGTAGTTATCCGCATGAGCCTTACCGTCTTTTGCTGGGTGGTTTGTGTGAACGCCTGAAGGTGGAGGGCGGCCAGTTCCCCAACGGGGCTTTGCTGATTCCAGAAAACGCCGACGATGAGCCCTCCTTGCCGGTTGCGGCACTCAAGGAGACACTCGATGCCATCCACAACAGCCTCAAGCAAGGTCGCGGCGCACTGCTCGCTGGCGGTGAATTACAAGAATTGCGCCACCAAGTGGAAATTTTCGGGCTGCATGCCAGCCACCTCGATCTGCGCCAACACTCCAGTCATCACGAGGCTGCGGTTGCCGAGCTGCTCGACCGTGCTGATTATCCGAAGCTGCCCGAGGCGACGAAACGCGAACTGCTTGCCGCCGCTATCGATAACGCGCGCCACCTCGGCGCGACCTCGCTTAGCAAGCTCTCCGCTCCCACGCGCAACGTGATCGATCCGCTCCGCGTCGCCGCCCTGGCCTCCGCCAAGTTCGGACCCGAGGCCCTAGGTATCTACATCATCAGCATGACGGACGCCGTCTCCGACATATTGGAGGTGGTTTACCTGATGAAGCTCACCAAGGCCAACCTGCCCATCGCCCCGTTGTTCGAAACCCTCGACGACCTCAATCTCGCGCCCGAGGTGCTCGGCACTTTGTTTACGCACCCCGCCTACGCGCCGGTGTTGGAGGCCGGTGGCGACCACCAGCATGTCATGCTCGGTTACTCCGACTCGAACAAGGACTGCGGCTACCTTACGGCCAATTGGGCGCTCTACAAGGCACAGGAAACCATCACCGCGGTGTGCCGCGAGCACGCGGTACGCGTTACCCTTTTCCACGGCCGCGGTGGCAGTATCGCCCGCGGCGGTGGCCCGGCCGCCAAGGCGATTCTCGCCCAGCCCATCGGCCTGCGCGATGGCGGCATCCGCGTCACCGAGCAGGGCGAGGTCCTCTCGACGCGTTACCACGATGCCGACCTGGCGCACCGCATCCTGGAGCAGATGGCCTATGGCGTTCTGCTTGGATCCCATGCCGCCCAAGCCCCCTTCGTTCCCCCAGCGGAATGGACCGACGCGATGGAAACGATGAGCGCCGCCGGCTTTGCCGCCTACGAGAAGCTCGTCCACAAAGACCCCGAGTTCCTCCTATTCTGGAAACAGGCGACCCCGATCGACGAGATCAGTAACCTCAAGTTTGGCTCCCGCCCGACCTTCCGTCGCAACACCACCAGCGTCGACGACCTGCGCGCCATCCCTTGGGTGTTTTCGTGGATGCAGAGCCGGTTCAATTTCCCCGGCTGGTACGGACTTGGCTCAGCCCTCGACGCCGTGCTCAAGCGAGGCCCCAAGGGCAAAAAGCTGCTCCGCACCCTGCACGCCGAATGGCCGTTTTTCCAGACGCTCATCGACAACGCCCAGCTCACCATGCGCAAGGCCGACATGGGTATCGCCGAGCTTTACGCCGGTTTGGTCGACGACGAGGCCATCCGCGCCCGCATCTTCGGTATCCTGATGGATGAGTTTAACCGCACCGAACGCGCGATTCTGGAAATCACCGGCCAAAAGAAACTCCTCTCCAGCGAGCCGGTGCTGCTCAAGTCGGTCGAGCTGCGCAACCCCTACATCGATCCGCTCAACTATTTGCAGGTCGAGATGATGCGCCGACTGCGCGGCGGCAAGCTGAGCAAGGCCGAGGACGAGTCCACGCGCGCCGTCGTCGAGCTAACAATTAACGGAATTTCCGGCGGATTGAAGAACACCGGTTGATTTTATCGGTCTAAGGACCACGCAGTCCTAGTTCGGCAGATATAAAACGCCGAACTGGACTGGCTTAATAGAATCAGCCACCATCCACCAAACCCTGAATCCAAAGTGATCCTTACTCCCGTCGAACTCGCCTCCTTTATCGAAACTCGCTGCGCTTGTCCCCATGATTTCTTGGGCATGCACCCCGCCAAAAAAGGACGCATAAGCGGGCTTATGGTTCGCGCCTTTATTCGTGAGGCGAGAGCTTGCGAGGTCGTTGACCTGGCCGACAAACACGCGCCGGCCGTCGAGATGGAGTTACTCGCGCAGGAGGGGTTTTTCGAGGTATTCATCCCTTCGCGTAAGGATGTTTTCCGTTACCAGCTGCGTGCGACCCTGCATTCCGGCGAGATTCGCCAGTTCTTCGACCCGTATTCCTTCCTGCCCACGCTCGGCGAGCAGGACCTTTACCTGTTCAACGAGGGCAACGAGCACCGCATCTACGAAAAACTCGGCTCGCATCTGCGCGTGATCGACGGTGTGCCCGGCGTATCGTTTGCGGTCTGGGCACCCAGCGCGGCCCGCGTTTCCGTGGTGGGTAATTTTAACCACTGGGACGGCCGCTACCACCCGATGCGTCCGCTCGGTGCCTCCGGTGTTTGGGAGTTGTTCATCCCCGGTCTCGGCGAGGGCGAGCTCTACAAATACGAGCTTCTCGACCAGGCGGTGCTGATTCGCATTAAGACCGATCCCTACGGCACCTACTTCGAGGCACCTCCCGGCAACGCCTCCATTGTGTGCAATCCCCGCACTCACCACTGGGGCGACTCCGCCTGGATGCAGGCGCGTGCTGCCAATGCGAAACGCGTCGATCGTCCCGTCTCGGTTTATGAAGTCCACATGGGTTCGTGGAAGCGCAAGGTCGAGGACGGCAACCGCCCCTTCTCATACCGTGAACTCGCCCCCATGCTCGCCGACTATGTGGTCGAGATGGGCTTCACCCACATCGAGGTTATGCCGCTGGCCGAGCACCCCTTCGACGGCTCGTGGGGTTACCAGGTCACCGGTTTCTTCGCCCCAACGCACCGCTTCGGCACCCCGGACGATTTCTCGTTCTTCGTCGACCACCTGCATCAACGCGGTATCGGCGTGATCCTAGACTGGGTTCCCGCCCACTTCCCGCGCGACAGTTTTGCCCTTGCCGAGTTTGACGGCACCCACCTCTACGAGCACGCCGACCCGCGTCAGGGTGCGCACATGGACTGGGGCACGCTTATCTTTAATTTCGGTCGTAACGAGGTTCGCTGCTTCCTCATCGCCAACGCCCTCGCCTGGCTCGATCGCTACCACCTCGACGGCCTGCGCGTGGACGCGGTCGCATCCATGCTTTACCTCGATTACTCCCGCAAAGAGGGCGAGTGGATCCCCAACCAGTACGGCGGTCGCGAAAATATCGAGGCGATTAACTTCCTGCGTCAGACCAACGAGCTGGTGCACAGTTATTATCCCGGCGTCCTGATGATCGCCGAGGAGTCGACCGCGTTCGCGGGTATTTCCAAGCCGGTCGATCAGGGCGGCATCGGCTTCGACTACAAGTGGAACATGGGCTGGATGCACGATACCTTGAAGTATTTCCAGAAGGAGCCCGTTCATCGTAAGTGGCACCACAACGACCTCACCTTCGGTGCGCTCTACCAGTATTCCGAGAACTTCATGACCGTGTTTTCCCACGACGAAGTCGTGCACGGCAAAGGCTCGATGCTCGGCAAGATGGGGGCTTGGGATATCTCGGAAAAAGCCGCCACCTTGCGCGCGCTCTACGGCCACATGTGGGCTTGGCCGGGCAAGAAACTGCTCTTCATGGGCTGCGAATTCGGCCAATCCAGCGAGTGGGCCTATGCCGGCAGCCTCGACTGGAACCTCCTTCAATATAAAGACCACGAGGGCGTTCGCCTGCTCGTTCGCGACCTCAACCGCCTCTACACCAGCGAGCCGGTGCTCGGTGAGCACGATCTGGATTGGCGCGGCTTCCGTTGGATCAACGCCCACGACGGCGGTGCCAGCGTGGTCACCTACCTGCGCACCGATGAAACCGAGCGCACGTTCTTCGCCGTGGTCGGGCATTTTACCCCGGTGATGCGCGCCGATTTCCGTGTAGGCGTGCCGCGCAAGGGCTGGTGGAAGGAAGTTTTGAATACGAACAGCGATTACTACGGCGGCAGCGGCGTGGGCAACGAAGGCGGCCGCTTGGCCGACGACATCCCCTGCGACGGTTTCCCGCACAGCTTGCTGCTCAAGATCCCGCCTCTGAGCACGCTGATGTTCAAGTGGACCGCCGAGGGCTGAGTGGCGCGTCCAAATCATTAACCGCCCGAAAAAGTAGCGCAGACTTCCAGTCTGCTCCGATACCGAGTTGGGTTGGTTCGGATGCAGACTGTGAAGTCTGCGCTACTTTTTCCGATCCAGCCCACACTGAGGCGGGCCCTCCCTCGATCCGGTGCCGCCCCGGAGGGACGACCTCCGTGTCGTCCGTTCCTCCGATCCCGATTCACCGGTCGGTTTGATCAAACTAACTGTTACAGGGCGCAGTCTGAAGTAGTTCGCGAACGCACGCTGCGAGTTGCGCGGGACTGAACGGCTTGCGGAAAAAGGCCTGCACGCCCAGTGCCCGACCTTGCGCCTCAATGTGGGATTCGCCCGCCCCCGTCAGAAGGATAACGGGCAGGTTTTTGCTTTCACCGCTGGTACGCAACGATTGCAACGCCGTGAGGCCATCGACGTCCGGCATGTGCACGTCAAAAAGCGCAAGATCGATTGGGCGTTCGCGGATGATTTGCAACGCCTCACGCCCGCTTCTGGCGGTGAGCACCGTGGCCTTAAGCGGCCGCAGGACGAAGGCGATGAAACGCAGCATGTGCAACTCGTCGTCAACAATCAGGATCGTGGGTGAATTCATGGGCGAAGGGTCGCTACGACCAAAGTGCGGTCATCCCTGTTTCCGGTGCGCTCGAGGTCGAGTCCCGTGTGATCCAAAAGCGCGGTGATGAATTCAGTGGGGTTTAACTCACGGTGGGACGCCGCGAAACGCAGGTAGTTCCCCGATCCCCACATTGAGCCATCCGGCCCGGCGCACTCGTAGCAGCCGTCGGTGTAGAGCAACAGTCGGTCACCGGTCGTAATCGCGCAGGGATGACGCCGATAAAGGCTCTGAGGGAAAATGCCAAGGGGCGGCGCGCTGCCAGGAGATTCTTGGATGGTGCCGTCGGCTCTTAGGACCACGGGGGGGCAGTGGCCGGCGTTGGCGAAATGAGGCAGGTCCGTTTTTTCGGCGGGAAGGTAGACGAGCACAGCGGTGATAAACATGCCGAGTTTTTCGAGGTCAGGAAAAAGCTGGCGGTTGATACCGGTGAGAATGCGCTCGGGGGAGGATTCAAGGTCCGCCATGGCGCGCAGCGAGCTGCGCAACATAGCCGCCAAGAGAGACGCCGGCACGCCTTTGCCCATGACGTCGGCGATAATCAACAGGACGCCTCCATCGGGTCGGGTAACCACATCAAAATAGTCCCCGCCCACTTCACGCGCCGGCCGGCACTCACCGTGTACCCACCAGTGGTTATGAATGGGAAATACTGCAGGTAACAACGAGCGCTGGATGGCCGCAGCGACGTGGATTTCCTGTTCAAGTTGCAACCGCTGCTGGCGTTCCTGCCAGAGGTTGTCCGTGGCGCGGGCGATTCCTATGAAATCAGCCACGACCTGCAACAGTTCAACATCGCCACTTGAAAACGCCGGTGCCGAAGCGCTCCGGGTTACGGTCAGGGTGCCAAGCGCCTGCCCGCCGAATTCGACCAGTAGCAGGCAAATTGGGCCGCCGGGGATGCAGAGCTTGTCGTTTTTTCCGGCCGCCGGTTGAGCCAGGCCGACCAAGGGGCGGCGATCCAACATGCAGCAGCCCTCAGCCGTGGAGTGGTTAAGCGGAATACGTGCAGGCTGGTTTAGGACACTGCCGACGGGATACAAAACAAGTGCGGCACCTTCGATGAAGCGCAGAGTGAGCTGATCGTGGCGCACCATCATGCGCAGGCGTTCATGAACCTGTTCGAGCAGTTGCGCGAAGGTCGCGCTGGTGGCTAATAATCCGGAAAAGTACGTGAGGCCGAGCACGGTTTCACAACTGTTGGCGAGGTCGGCCGTGAGGTGTTCGAGTGTGCGTTCACTTGCGGCGGCGGCGACCAAACCGTAGCCGGCTAAGGGCCGTGTTTTCCAACTTAGGGTAATGGTGTGGCCGGCCGCGGTTCGGGTGTTCGTGAAGTCATCCGTACCGCTTTTTATGAGGAACCCTCCGCGCCCACTTTCGGCAAAAGGATCTTTTGGGAGTAGGGTCCAGTCCGGCGTCGGCTCGAATGCGCCTGGATCCAGAACCTCAGCAAAAACGGCTTCGGCGGTGACGCGTACAATGAGCTGGACTTGGGGTGTGGGGTGGCCGCAGCAACCGTGTTCGATAGCGTTATTAAGGGCCTCGACCAGGGGCAGTTCGATGCGGTCACGGGTGGACTGCGAGACCCCTTGTAATGTGCACCACGCGAGCGCACGTTCGCTCGCCTTAGGGACCTGATCCAGCTGGGGCGGCAGCGTAAGGACCAACTTTTCCTCAATCTCGCTCAGGCAACTGACCGCTTCGAGTAAAGGACTCGGCCCTGGTTCAGATACAGGGGCTTTAAGGTAATGCAGAACGTTCGGGTTTAGGGTGTTTATCCTGGGTTAGACTCCCTGCGCACGAAATGGTGCTGTTCAGAACGGACTTATCGCACGGCTGAGGCCTATTTCGAACCGTATGTAGTCATACATTGAACGTGCCCCCCCTCAATCGCCCCTAAATTCTCGCCGTTATTTTTCCATCGCCTTCTTACACGGCCGCGTTGCTCAACCTGCCTCGGGGCGCGTCCCTCGCCCCGGCCTCACGATCCTAGGCGGATGCCCTTGCGCAAATACGTCGGTACATCGAGGTCCTGCCCCTCGAAGAGATTACGATCCGTTTTGTCAAAGTGCCCACGGCTTTCTACCTCGCTAAACGTGAAAACAGATTGAGCGATCGGCGCCGGTGGCACTGCCGCCGGACCTTTGACCACTTCGCCAACTGGAACGGGCGCGACAGTCGTTGTCACAGGGGCAGCCGTATCGACCGTGGTCTCCGCCGTTTCCAGCGCGAGCTCATTGGTCGGCTGGGGCGCAGCAGGACTGCTAACACGCGGGGCACGGGCCACGGAAGTGGTGCGACGCACGCCCGAACGGCCGCCGATATCACTCGTTCCCAACACAACAATCTCAAGCTTACCCTGCATGTCTTCATCGATAACGGCCCCCATGATGACATGGGCGTCACGACCGAACTCCTCAGTCACCGCAGTCATAATCTCGTTCACCTTGGGTAACGTGAGGTCGGTGCCACCCACGATGTTGACGAGAAGCCTGTCCGCCTTACGGGCGAACTCAGGGGTGGCACGCAAGGGACAGGACTTCACGGCCTCGATCGCTTGGACGACCGCGTTCTCGCCGGTGCCTGCACCGAGGCCAAAAAGAGTTTTCCCCCCACGGGTGTGGAAGGCCTGGCGGAGGGTAGCAAAATCCAGATTGATCAGCCCGGTGAGGAAGAGCATCGACCAAATCGATTTAACTCCGCGCCCGATCCACTCATCGGCGCGCGCAAAAGAGTCCAGTGCAGTTTCACCGTCCACGGCCTGCTGCAAAAGGATATCATTGGGCAGCGGGATAACAGCATCACACACCTTGCGAAGAGCGGCTAGGCCTTCTTCGGCCTGCTTGGCGCGACGGCCGCCCTCGAAAGTGAAGGGCAAGGTCACAAAAGCGATGACCAGCGCACCGGATTCGGCAGCAATTTCAGCCACCGTTGGGGCTGCACCGCTCCCCGTGCCACCGCCCATGCCGGCGACCAGAAAAACGACGTCACACCCCTTAACAACCGCAGTAATCTTTTCGCGGTCTGCCTCAGCCGCGTCATGGCCAAGATCAGGATCGCCACCGGCCCCCAAACCGCGGGTCACCGTTGAACCAATAAAAATTTTATCCTGAACCGGCGAGTTGGATAACGCCTGATGGTCGGTGTTGATCACCGCCATCTGGAGCCGGTCAAGGTTCTCCATCTTGAGGCGGTCCACGGCATTGGATCCGGCACCACCAACGCCAATCACTTTAATCGCAATCGTACGATCGGTGAGGATACCGTGGGCAAGGGGAAGTTCGGCAGGTGTCATGGATTGGTCCACAGCGAAGGTTTAGGCGGAGGCGAACAGTTTTTGCACCCAGCCCGGAGTACGGGAACGGCGGCGCGGAGCGGACAGTTCGGTGCGCGAACTGATTCCGTAGTGCAACAGTCCCAGCACGCTGGTGAAGGACGGATCACGAAGGTTTTCGGTCACCCAGCTCGGTGCTTCGCCCAAACGAACTTGAACGCCAAAAACGCGCGCGGCGGCCTCATCCAGCCCGGGCAAGTTGGCCGTACCACCGGTGAGGATAATCCCTGCGGCGGTCTTCTCTGGCGAAAAGGCAGGCCCTAGTTTCTTGCGCACCACCTCAAACAGTTCGGTCGTGCGAGCTGCCGTAATCTGCTCGATTGAGTGGCGTGAAAACTGACGATCTCCGATGGCGAAATCCCCATTTAGCCAGACCTTCTCGTTGCGATCCTTGGTCGTCACAGTGCCCCGGCCAAAACGCAGTTTAAGCTTTTCGGCTTGTCCGTCGGTGACGCGCAGCCCGAGGCTCAAATCGTTGGTCAAATGGCTACCGGCAACCGGAACCACACCGGTGATCTGGGCACAGCCGTCGCGGTAAAGTACGAAATCCGTGGTGCCTGCGCCGACATCAATCACCAGCACGCCGTTCTGCTTTTCCTCGGCGGTGGCGAGCATGGCTCCCGATGCCAGGCTGGAGAGAATCAACTCGGCGACGCGGACGTTGAAGCCGCGAATGACATGGAGCTGGGCAGCGATCATGCTCTCAACACCATGCACAGTCCAATAACCCGCCTCGAGGCGCTGGCCAACCAAGTGCTCGGGGTCGGGAACATTGCGACCATCCAAACGAAACGGACGGCGCAGGTGGTGAACGACCAAACGTCCATCGGGCAGTTTTTTCGCCTTCGCCAGACGGCAAACCGTATCGATGTCGGGGGCGCTAACGAGATTGTCCGCAGAGGAGACGTTCACCGAGGCTTCATTGTAAAACCCCTCCAAGTGACCGCCGGTCTGAGCGAGATAAACCTCATCGATGCGCGTACCGGCTTTTTGCTCGGCAGCCATTAATGCGGTGTGGGTGGCCTCGCTGGCAGCGCGGAAATCCACCACCGCGCCCTTGATCACGCCCCGCGACTGACATTCACCAACACCAATGATGTGCAGGGAGCCTTGGCTAAGCTCACCGATAAGGACACTGACTTTGGATGTGCCGATTTCCACGGCACCGATGAATTTGGTTCTAGAACTCACGTTTCGAAGGAGAAGAATTACGGGAAGGAGCGAAAAAAGAGGGAGTGCTGGTGGGCGCAGCGTTTCTAAAAAAATTAAGACCCGAGCCCCGCTTCGGTTCATTCACGGGCGTGGGGGTTTCAAAGGAAATCGGCACCTGCTTGACGCCGATGGAAAGGTTCACCGATTTGAGCTGCCCAGGTGCGTTCTGCCGGCGAGTCTCTGCGATGATATAATCAAGGCGCGCCAATTGCTTATAAAAACTGTCCTGCGATGAGCCAAACGTGATGACCTCGACCTCTGCCGACTTGACTATGAGCGTGCGATCGAGCCCGAACCGGGCCAGTGAAACGACCTTGAATGAGCGGTACAACAACGGGGCATCTACCTGGGCGGTGCCCAGCAAGTCGGCCACCACATCCATTCCATCAATTCGCGAAAACCCAGCGCCCTCTCGGACCAACTTCACCCCGTCGATAAAGGGCAACGCTTCGGTCATTTCCACATTATAACCAAAACCCGAATACACAGTGCCGTCTCGTGCGACGACAAAAACAACGGGGCTGGCATCGCCAATCTGTGCCATGATACGGGCAACCGGGGTGCGCTCCTGAAGCGTCACCACCAGGATATCAGGAAAGCGGCGCTCGATGACGGCTTTGCTCACCTGACGGCTTTCCTCCAGCCGCCCCTTCAGCTTGATCAAATCGAGCTCCATGAGGCTGGCCGACTTAGCCAAATCCAGCGTCCGTTGAACCCAGACTTTATCCAGCACACCATCGGTTCGCACCGTGAAATCACGCACCGGAACGCCCTTGGTGGGCGAAGTGATGCGCGTGGGATCGGTGTCCCACAAGTGGACGAGCTCGTAAACACCCCAAGCCGATGCGGCGACCAGCAGCAAGACACCCACAATATGGCCCACGCCCAGAACCAAACGCTTCTTGCCCTCGCGCCCCATCGTGCGCGGTTTCACCTGCTGGGGAATGTCTCTCCAGCTGCGCGTGCTCACGTTGGTGGGATTGGACTCGCTCATCTCAAATAGGGTTGGCTGCCGCCCTTAAACGAAAACGCCTCACCGCCGGATTCACCAACTCGCGGACCAACTCGGTAAAATCCAGCCCGACACAGCGTGCGCTCATGGGCAAAAGACTGGTTTCTTTCATGCCCGGTAGCGTGTTGATTTCCAGTAAATAAAGGGGGTTACTCACATTTTGCTCACAGAGAATGAAATCGACCCGGGCGTAATCCCGGCAACCGCAGGCGGAATAGGCGATTTCGGCGGCTTTTTGAGCGGCCAAAGCAAGCTCATCGCTGAGCGGTGCAGGCGCAAAATACTGGGTCGCCCCCTTGGTGTATTTACTCGCGAAATCATAAACCCCCGATTTCGGCTTAATTTCCACCACGCCCATCGCCTTCCCTTGAACCACGCCGACGGACAGTTCACGCCCGATAAGGCGTTGCTCTATCAACCAATTGCCATCGTCCATTGAGTTGAGAGCTTGCATCAAAACCGCGCGGTCAGTTGCAATGGTCAAGCCCACGCTGCTGCCCTGGTCATTGGGCTTAACAACCACTTGTTCGCCAAGTGCGGCGATCACCTCGTCCGCTGTGGGCTTCTGCGCGGCGGCGAAACTGAGCCCGGCCGCCACCGTGATACCGCAAGCGGCGGATGCGGCTTTAGTCGCAGCCTTGTCCATCGTGAGCGCACTGCCCGCCGCATCACAGCCCGCGTAGGTGACGCCAGCCGCATCGAGTAAGCGCTGCATGCCGCCGTCTTCGCCAAACGTCCCGTGTAACGTCGAAAAAACCACATGCCGACTGGGATCTAGGCCAGCCGGGATTTCATCAGCCTCCACCATGAACAGGCGCGTGGGAAATACGCGAGCAAGCGCCACTGCGGAGGCTGTGCCCGAGCCGATTGAAACCTCACGCTCTGACGAGGTACCGCCGCACAGAACAGCAATGATTGGTTCACAATTTTTCATAAAACGTCCTTCCACTTTTTTCCATAGAGCAACACCTCGGGCTCCAGTTTTACTCCTTGGCTTTGCTCAACGCGGGCGCGAACACGACGAACCAACGCGATCACATCCGCAGACGTGGCGTTGCCGCGATTAACAATAAAATTGGCATGTACCGCCGACACTTCGGCGTCCCCTACCCGCTCGCCTTTAAGTCCGCTCACATCGATCAAACGCCCCGCTGAGTCGTTGAGAGGGTTTTTAAAAATACAACCCGCGCTAGGCTCACGCGGCTGCGACTTCTGGCGCTTTTCCTTGTAGGCATCGATCTGCATGGCGATCGAGGCGGCCTCGGACTGAGACGCCGGTTTGAGCAACGCGCCAAGGGCAACCGCTTCGTGCAACTCCTCGCAATGCCGGTAGTCCACGTGCATCTCGCTTTTTTTCAACGTGCGGAGCTCGCCGTCCAACGTCATAAGTTTCACTTCCTCGACCACGTCGAACATCCAGCCGCCCATCGCCCCGGCGTTCATGCGCAGCGCCCCACCGAGATTACCGGGAATTCCCTCCAAAAACTCGAATCCAACCAAACCGGCCTTGGCGGCGAGACCGCACAGGTTTTTCAACCTCAACCCTGCTCCCGCCCAGACTCGGCCATCGGCCTGCGGTTCGAAATTTTCCCACACCGGCTGGCGCAAACTGATGACGAGACCGTCCACGCCTTCGTCGGGCACGACCAGATTCGAACCGCGCCCTAAAACGATCACCGGAAGCTTGGCCGTTTTTGCAGCACGCACCAGCGCCTGTAAATCCTCGGTGCAAGACGGCTCAGCATAGAGACGCGCGGCCCCGCCCAACCGCAGGGTGGTTTTGGCCGCGAGCGACTCTTCGCGCTTAACCGCAGTGGTAGCCGAAACTACACCACGCAACAACGCCGCCGCCGTATCCCATTTTTGGACGGTTAACCCCGTGATCCATTCGCGCGCCATCGCATCGATATCACCGGCCCCCACAAAAACGACTAAGTCATCGGAGCGTAAATCACGCGTTAACTCGGCCAGTGATGCTGCCGCCAAATCCGCATGATAAACCACGGGAAGCGTCGAAGCTTGTCGGCACAACTCAGCCCGCACATCCGCCGTTGTGCCACCGGCAATGGACGCTTCACCAGCGCCATAAACATCGATCAGATAAACCGTATCAGCCTGCGCCAAGGCGGCTGCGAACTCGACTTTAAACTGGGCGGTACGGCTGTAGCGGTGCGGCTGGAAAACGGCAATCAACCGGCCACGCGCGCGAACGCGAAGACTACCGAGCAATGCACGAATCTCAGCGGGGTGATGCGCGTAGTCTTCGATCACGGTTAAATCCCCCGCAGTATATAACACCGCCTGGCGGCGCCGAACCCCGGGATATCCGGCGAGCGACTTGCTGGTTAATTGACTCACACCCATTAACTGAGCCGCAGAGAGCGCGGCCATGGCATTGATGGCGTTAAAGCCGCCCACCGCGCGCACTTCGGCTGTGGAAAAACCAAACAAACCACCGAGGGCGAGTTGCGTAGTTGCGCCGAGCTCAGCGGTGATTGAACCGCTATAATCCCCAGCCGCGCCAAAGGTCATTGCCGGCCGAGAAAGCGTGGAGGCGATGCGCGTTGAAACCTCGCAACCACTGTTAACCAATACCGCCTGCTGCGTGCGCTCGAACAGGGCGCGGAATGTCGCCTCCAAATCAGCGGCCGTACGGTAATGGTCCGGGTGATCCCAATCGAGATTCACCGCCAAGGTGATCGTCGGCGAAAACTGACTGATCGTGCCGTCGCTTTCATCAATTTCGGCGACCACCCATTCATTTCCACCTACGGAAGCGGGCGGCAGCGCATCCGAATTAAAAAGTCCGCCCAACACGTAACCGGCAGGGAAACCCGCCGAAAGCAGAGCTGAAACCAGCATCGCCGTGGTCGTGGTTTTTCCATGTGAACCGCACACGGCAACCAACTTGCGATCGCGGGTCGCCTCGGCGAGTAATTCGCCACGCCGCACCATCGGTAAACCACGCGCCAGAGCAGTCACGCGCGCCGGATGCTGCGGAGAGATGGCTGAGGAAAAGGCGACTAATTGGCATTCTGATGGAATTGCCCCAGGTGACGTGATGACGACGCCCGCGCGCACCAATTGGCTACGCATGGCATCGCTCATCGAATCATCTTCACCACTCACGCTAAACCCGCGTTGAACGAGATAAATGGCAAGCGGGCCGACGCCCATGCCACCCACTCCGGCACAATGCACCGCAGTTACTTTAAGACCGAATAGTTTGGGTAAGACGGTGCTCATGCGCCACGCGGTGAAGTCAGTGCCCCCAAATCGTCGATTATGTATTTAAGCGTAGCCGAGTGATCCAAGCGGTGCAGATGAGCCCGAATGCCTTGGCGCCTAGCGTCATCCCTAAGCAACTCAAAGACCTCGCGGCTCAACTCGACGGTTTTACTTTGCTCGATAACCAGGCCTGCGCCCTGTTGCTCAAACCAAGCAGCATTGGCCCGCTGGTGATCGTCCGCTGCATGTGGATACGGAAGCAGGATCGCCGCGGTTTCACAGCGAATGAGCTCGGCAATCGAACCCGCCCCGGCACGACCAATCACCAGATCAGCCGCGGAGAGCAACACCGCCACCTGGTCACAAAAGGGGACAAAAACAGCGGCAACAGGGGCACGATCGGCCGCAGTCAGACTCACGACTTCCTCAACACCCTTTCCGAGGCCCGTCACGCAATAAAGCTGTATACCCGCATTGGCCAATTGGGGCAGTTCACGACGAGCCCAGTCGTTAAGAACAGTTGCACCCTGGCTGCCGCCAAAAATCGCCAAAACTTTACGGGCGGGGTCAAGCCCCAGTTTTCGGCATGCCTCGTCACGCGGCAAACGAGCGATCTCACGGCGCACGGGTAGCCCCGCATGCCGGATCACGTCTTTGGCCATTCCAGGCAAATCGATACCGGGCGGTAAATAAACCCGATTTGCGAAGCGACTGAGCGTGCGGATTGCCCGACCGGGCACGCGATTGGCCTCGTGCAATGCCACCGGTACGCCGCGTAACTTACCCGCCAAAATGATCGCGGCGGTGGTAAACCCTCCAAAGCCAAAAATGCAGGCGGGGCGCAGGGTTTTCACGAGCCTCATGCCCACATAAAAGCCCTTGGTCTGCGACACGAGGAAACGCACCAAACCCGCCGGGGCACAGGTGAACGGCGTCCCGGGAATCGGGACAAAGTTCAGGTGCGGATACTTTTCGATCAGGCGCGCGTCCACCCGCTTCTGACTGATTAGAAGCGTGGCGCTATGCCCGCGTTCAGCGAGGCCTTCAGCCAAGGCGATACCCGGAGAGAGATGTCCGCCAGTGCCACCACATGAAATAATGTAGTTACTCATGCGATTTCCTGAAGCGAGCGCCCTTCACGTTGTAAACCGGTGCGTGACCAGGTGCGCTGGGTATTGATAATAATGCCGATCAGCCCACCCATGAGCAGTAGATTTGATAAACCCGCGCTAATAAATGGAAGCGACATGCCCTTGGTCGGTAAACGACCAGTCACGACGCCGAGATTGATAATGGCCTGCAGGCAAATCAGCAAAATCGTGCCCGCCACCAGCAGGTATTGAAAGAGATTGGGGGCACGCCGCAGATGCATAAATCCGGCGATAAAAATAATGGTAAACACTCCCACCACTCCGAGGGTGAATGCCAAACCCAGTTCTTCGCCAATCACCGCAAAAATGAAATCCGTGTGCGCTTCAGGGAGGAAGTTGAGCTGCTGACGCCCCTGCCCCAAACCGACGCCATCGGTGCCACCCACGGCAAAACCCAGCAGCGACTGCCAAAGTTGATAGGTGCCGGCCTGCTTGTTGCCCTCCACATCGAGGAAGGCGAGAAACCGACGGAGTCGATTTTCGTTATTTAGCACCAGCACGGTGAAACCAGCCACCGCCAGTCCTAACGAAGGTAAAATGTAGCGCCAGCGGGCACCGGCTAGAAACAGCAGTATTAAGCCCACCACCAAAATCAGTGCCGAAGTACCAAAATCCGGTTCAAGAAGAATAAGCCCAACGAACGCCACAATGATACCAATGGGCATCAAGAATCCGCGCTTAAACTCCGCGATACGCATCTGGTTAATTGCCAGATAATGCGCGAGGCAGAATATCATAGCGATTTTACCCAACTCGGAGACCTGAAAGCGAATAGGCCCAAAACCGAGCCAACGACGGCTACCTTTGACTGAAATTCCGATCCCTGGAATGGCTACTAGGAGTAACAAGAAAGCGGCTACACCACCCACAATCCAAACATGCCTGCGCGCGTACTCCAAATCGATGCGGCTGACCACGAAAGCGACAAACGCCGCGAGACCAACACCGACAATCTGCTTATTTAGATATGAATACGGTCCGCCTTTGAAGGCGACCGTAGCGCTGAACAGAATCGACAATCCGAGGATGGCCAACCCGATGGAGCAGACGACGATGATCGCCGCTGCGTTTAACGTGAAGCGCCCTCGATGCAGATCTGGGGCAGGGACATCATTAACCATCGAGGTGGCTTCCAGGAATTCGCGAATAACTCCGTTAGCTTTAAAGTCTGATTATCACTTACTGGGCCATGGGTGCACTCGACTCCTCGACCCGGATCACTGGGGCATCGGTGGCAGCCGCGGCAGGTGTAATGAGCGGCGACTCAACTGCGGCAGGCGCGGTCTCCAGAAAGGGGGAGGTGAAGACTGGAGCGGCGGAGGGAGCCGTCACAGGGGCGGGAGCTTGTGCGGGTGTAGGTGCGGGGGCGGCAACCTTGGGCGCGGGCTTGGTCGTGGTCGCAGCGGGCTTCACCGTAGACGTCACGGACTTGGCAGCAGAGCTATGGCCACCGGGGATTTTCAACGACTGGCCCACACGCAATTTGGTGGGGTCGGCAATGTTGTTGGCCGTGGCAATATCGCCGACCTTCACTTGGTATTTTTTAGCGATGGTGCCGAGCGACTCGCCTGACTTAACGACATGAACGGTCGCGGCTGTCGAAGCGGCAACAGGAACTACGGCCGGTTTGACGTCCATACCCGAGGGGGCGACGGCCTTACCGGGGATCACCAATTTTTGCCCCAAGCTCAGGGGCGAATCGGCGCGGAGGTTGTTGGCTGCGGTGAGTTGTTTCACGGTGACGCCATTTTTCTTGGCGATCGTCCAAAGGTTGTCCCCTTTTGCGACCAAGTAGGTGGCCGGAGCAGTCGCAACAGGAGCGGTCGCCTCCACAGCCACGGGTGAACCGGGACGAGTGGGACTAAAGCGCACTGCCGCGACGTCGGCAGCGGGAGTTTCTGTGGTGGCACCCACGGGTGAAGTCCCCTCGGTCTTAGTTACGGGCGAATCGGCGGCGGCACCGCTAACGGGCGCACCAGCAACAGGTTTTTTACCGGTCGAACGGCAACCGGGAACCGCGAAGATACACACAAAAACGGCAGCATGGACGCCCATGACTACGCCGAAGATTTTAACAAGTTTCATAGGATGATAGATGGAATCGGAAATTGATTGGTTGAGACCGGTCTTAGTTAACGAAAGCGACTGAGTATTTATTCACCAGCGCGATAAACT
>JBILJE010000197.1:0-6041 GCA_044377395.1 Rariglobus sp.
CGCGTCGTCGGCACTCGAGCTCGTCGGGCTTTCGGACAACCCTGAGTTGATCGCCGGCATCGAGGACCTCACCCGCACCGGCCTGCAGCGCCAAATCAAGATAAGACCCGTCCCCGGAAAAACCGGCTCGGCGCTGATCACCCTGATCGTGCGCCACAGCGTCAACATCCTCCCCTTCGGCGACGTCTCCACGACCTACCTGCAGTCCGCCCTTCAGTTCCGCCTCCAAGTCACGCAGCCCACGGACTTCACGTGGAGCGGTGGCGGAGCGACCCCGGCGCTCACCCTGCCCGCCAACTGGCTGGTCACCGGCACCACCACCGCTGTCGCCCCGAGCGGCGCGGGCACGGATACCCTTCGCTTCAACGCTTCCGTCGCCACCACCATCACGCAGGACAGGCCGACGCCCTTCCGCGTAAAGGACCTGTTGCTCGCGGCCACGGCCGGCAACCACACCTTCAACGGAACCGCCGGTTTGGAACTGACCGGCCGCCTAGGCTTACTCGGCGCGCCGGCAACGGGGCAGAGCCGCCTGCACAGCTTCAACGTCCCGCTCACCCTCACCGGAGAGCGCCAGATCACCGTGCCCGCGAACGTGGAGCTCACCCTCAACCGGCCGCTCTCCGGCCCCGTCGGCCTGCTCAAATCGGGCGCGGGCAAGCTACGCTTGAATGCCGTCGCCACCTACGCCAACGAAACGGTGATTGAGGACGGCACACTGGAGATTGGCACTGTTGCCAACGCGATCCCGTCCGGCTCGCGCGTGATTCTGGGCGGCCCGAGCAGCGCCGGCATGCTCATGCTGGGCACCTACCCCAACCGGCAAGATTTGCGCCTTAGCCAGCTCGAAACCCGCGGGCTGAAAGGCCGGGTCGTGGCCCAGGTGGAGCCGACCCCGAACATCTTCTCGACGCTCACCCTCGACGTGCCGGCTGGCACCCGCCGATACTTTGACGGTGAACTGGGACAAAGCGGCTACGTGCGCCGCAACCAGCTTGCCTTGATCAAGCAGGGCGGCGGCACCTTTACCCTCGCCGGCCGCAGCCAGGCAGTCGGCGCTGTGAATATCCAAGCGGGTCGGCTCGTGATCTCCGGGGATTGGTCAACCGCGCTCGGGCCGCTCACGGTCGCGAGTGGCGCCAGCCTGGCCGGTCCCAGCCCGCTGGGCGGCGCCGTCACCATGCGCAGTGGAGCCACCTGGGTGGCCGCCCCGGTCGACTCAAGCGGCCGCCCGGCCACCCGGCGGCTGCTGCGCTCTGTCACCTTCGAACCGTCCAGTAAGATTCGACTCGAAGGACCGTCGTGCCCGCCGCCCGGCACCTACCCGTTGCTCGAAACCGCGCAAAGCCTCTCCGTGCCCAACCCGCTTCCCGCCATCACCACCGCTTTTTCCACGACCGGCAAGCGGCTCGCCCTCGCCGTGCAAAGCACCACGCAGCCCGCCACGAAGCGTCTCAACCTGGTGGTCACGGCATCCGGGCGGACCTTCCAACAGTGGCTAACCGACAACGCGATCGCGACCACCAACGGCGGCATCGCCGCGGCCTTTACCCAACATGGCTCCAGGTACTCCTTCGACAGTCCCGCTCGCGTGACCTTGGCCCGGGAAACCGCCTCAACCGACGCGAGAGCCACGGTAACCTATCGGCGGCGCGCCAACACCGAGCTGCAGTTTCTCGTCGAAACGACCAGCGCATTGGCAAACCCGGCCGCTTGGACGACGGATCTGGAAGCGCAGGAAACCGCCGTCGTCCCCACCTCGGACGGGTTCGAAACGGTGACCGTCACGCTCTCCCAGCCGTGGCCGGCCTCGGGAGCTTTCTTCGTGCGGGTGCGCGCCCAATTGAACGCGCCGCTTTCACCCGCTGCTCTGCTGCCCTGAAATCGCGCGATTTCCGCCCTGCCCTTTTGCAAGGACAGCCATGTCCACGCTCCCCCTTTTGATTACCAACCCCTTGCTTTATCGTGGTCGCGTCGGCCGCTTCTTGCGCGCTGCCTGCGCAGGACATCGCTTCGGACTGATCGATTGTTCTGGCGATGGTCTACGCCCATTTCGGCCGCCATGACGCGACCGCGTTTGGCGGCCTCCAGTTCAGTTCTTTTTTTGGTCAGACTCCCAAAGTCACCCCGCGCCTAAATCGCAGACCACGAGCCGCCCGCCCACCTCTCCGGCAAGGAGAGGGGGCGACGTTCCTCTCCCCCACCCCTTAGTTTAGTTTACCCTATTCTACCCTATGTTACCCCGCCTTTGCCTTACTCTTTTATGCGCGGCCTCTTGGCTCGCCGCCGCTCCCGTTACCCAAACGCTCAACACCTACGTCGGCCAGTTGGCTGATAGCCACAACGTGACCACCCTGACTGCTCCCAATGATGCTTGGGAGCAGGTCTTTGACTTGGGAGCTGCCCCCGCCAGCACCACCGACCCGGTGGTGCTGGAGATCGACGAAGTGCACCAATCACGAACGCAGGCTTTCCAGTACACGGTTAGTGTGGATGGAACGACCGTTTTCGTAAGAACCTTCCAAGAATTGCTCAATGCGCCGTGTACGGTGATGGTGGCGTTTGAGCGCCGACACGTGGTCAATCCACGAAGCATGCGCGTGCGAATCGTCCGCGGCAATGGTGGGGCGGTGTCGTTGGCCCGCGTGAGGGCTCACAATGATCTCTACGCGCAGGCACGCGCGCAGGGGCTGGACAAGCCGATGGGGGTCTATGCGAACGTTGGTAAAGACTGGGAAAAAGCGATTTCGGTGCGTGAGCGTTATCCGGACCGCACTCGGTTTAAAACCGGGGTGATGTTTGGTTTGCCGTATCTGCAACGCAGCCGGGAAGAAGTAGCCGATGATCTGGACATGGTGCTCGGGATCGTGTCGGACCAACAACTGCCATTCGCGGTCATGTTCTCGCGGTGGTGGTCGCACACCGCCACCAGCAGTGACGGCAAGGGCGGCAACTACGGCGATCTGGTGTACAACCAAATCACACGGGATCCGAGCACAGGCGCGCTTGCCCTGACCACCCCTAATCAATGGGGCAACACCCCGTGGCCGAGCATGCGCCATGAAGGTGCGAATGCCGCCGCCAGAGCGAAGCTCAGAGCAGCCACCAGTCATTTCGCCGACCGATTTGCCTTGTTCCCAGAAGCCCAGAACCTGTCGACGGCCTTCGTGATGGAATGGGGCAGTGGTTACTGGAATCAGGGCGATATGAGCGGCCGTATGCGCAACGCAGCCCTGCAGAGCGGAGTCACTCTTTCCCTGGCCGACGGGCTCGATCAGGGGGAGATCGCATGGATGCAGCGCGGCATCTCCTTCTACAATGATCAACTCGCCGGAGCGTATGTCGAAGGTTTGGGCAGCAACGCCCACATTCAGGGCGCAAACAGCCTGTTGCCGCCCGACCAGCAACTCTCCCAGGCAATCTTCACCCATACCCTGCAGGGCACGCTCTATCCGTCCTACGACAATCGGAAGCCGGGCTGGGTGGGGGGCGGCGGCCGCCGGATGTGGGCCTCCTCGGAGATGTACGCGTTTACCGATGACCGCCATTATCGCTACAACCTCACCCAAGGTCGTCTGGCCTGTGTGAATCTTGAGATGACGATGCTGCACGCACAGGGGTTCCAGGACTACCTCAAGCGGGCCTATGCCCTCGGCATGGACTTTTTGGTGATGTTCAATCCGGATAGTGTGAGTTATTCCGTCTCCGAGCAGATCGCGCTCGCCGACTCCCTCCAGGATGTCACTTGTGCACCTCTGCCGGTCTATCGCCGCCATTTGCTCGACGTCGATTACCTGCGGGACGCTCAGGCAGGAGTGCTCGCCACTCCGCCCGCAGGGGTTACCCATAGCTCTCTCACTTGGCTTCCCGCAGACAACGTAGACAAGGGTTTCGTCCGCCAATCCCAACCCGGTAGGAGCGGGCGGATCTCATTTGTCCTCAACGATCCAAATGCCTTTGCCACCGGTCTCCGCTTGGAAGTCGAAGCGCAAGCCAAAGATGGCTCCGTGAGCGTGTGGGCCGGCCCATCCCCCGAGCGGCTTTCTCGGGTTGCCACTCTGGTTGACGGCACCTGGAGCAGCTGGTTCTACCGGGGGAGTAGGCACGAGATCAACCTCGACCGTTTAGCCACTGGCAAAAGCCAATTGGCGGTGGAGATCCGACTTGAGGGAGCCAACGCCACCTCCAGCGTGCGCGCGATGCGCGCCTTCCTGCCGTGGGCACCGACGACGGTCCAGTATCGCCCCGAAACCTATGGCGAGCGTCGTCTGCAAAGCCGCTGGATCCAAGCCCGTGCGATCGTGAAGCGACTGCGCTGGACATACAGCGACAAAGTCGGGCGCTCAACTGCCACCCCCGTATTGGAGGAGGCCACCCGCTTGGAAGATCAAGGCCGGTTGGGCGATGCCGCCAAACTGCTTTCCGGTGCCTTGAGCGGCACCTTAAGCAGCACCTTGCCGTCGCGCATCGTGGTTAACAAGACCGGGAGTCTGAACCCAATAAAACTTGAGGTAGGGAGCACTCCCCAATCCCCGGTTTTGCTGACCATCTTGAATTCATCCCCGCAGTTATTGACCTTGCGCGCTGTCTCTGCGTCCGAAGGAACCCTGAGGCTGAAATCCCTCGACCCGCTGAGCGGCCCCGTCAGGAGCATCGTCCAAAGGGGTGACACGATCGAGGTGAGGTGGGATGCTCCCAACCGGCAATCCTCGGGCTGGTTTAACTTGAATGTGAATGAGCTCAACCCGAAGCTGCCACCTTCCCCCACGTCTGGGCAACTGGTCCGCATCATCGCCTACTTAGAGAATCAGCCTGAAGGCCGGGTGCTGGTGGTGGAGGTGCCTCGTATGCTCGCCGGCGATCACGACAACGAGCCGGTTCGCTTGCGCGTGGCACAAAACTGGACCCCGAAACGCAGGCTCGCCGACCGCACGAACACCGCAACCATGAGTGTCCGCCCCTCTCAGTGGGACCGGGCGCGACTCACCCTGAATAGTCAGGGGGAAGTGAGCGCGGTGGATGCCGAGTATGGGGAGGTCGAAGGCGTGATCACCCGTTACGAGGCGCCTGACCTGACTCAGCTCAACCCGCACAACGGGCGGATCACGTTGGACAATGGTTTGGTCTTGGAGCTTTCCTTCGCCAAGGACCACAGTAAGATCAACATGCAACCCGCAACCGGGGATCGGCAAGACCGCTGGGCGCTGTCCTATCGGCTGCCGGAATTGGCAGCGGCGTTCAGGCCCGGCTTAAGGGTCAAGGTCAGCTACACGCTGCCGGTGCATGATGGGGCCAGTCGCCGAATTCTCCGGATTGACGAGTTGCCCTTGCCCTGAGCCGCCCCCACGGCCACCCGTGTCGGTTTAAGATCGCGCCCCGGTCTCGCTCCTCGAATGCAGGGGCTTGATCCTCGCAGAAGGACAACCCCGCTGCACGGGGCCGGGGCCGATCTGAACGCCGTCAGTGGTGATACGCTCGCTACGATCGCGACCCTGCGCAGGGCGGTTAACCCTTCTCCGCGCGCCGGCGTGACAGCAGGCCGAGTGCAAACACGACGCCCTGACCGCTCACGAGGCGGCTGGCCGGACGCCCGAGCGGCGCCAGTGCGCGGGGGATAATCCGCAGGAATCTTTAAAGGCCTCGGAAAAATGAAACGCGGACGAAAACCCCAGTTGCTCGGCCACTTCCTTCACCGTGAGGGCGGTGTGGGCGAGCAGTTCGCCCGCCCGGCGCATACGCACCTGCCGGTGAAACGCCCGCAAGCTGGTGCCATGAACGTGCTGAAACGCGCGCCGGAGCCGGACCTCGCTCCAACCAATCTCGCGGGCTAATTCCGGAACATCCAAGGGGCGATCACACCGGTCGAGCAGGCGGCGCTCCACTTGATGGACGACCCGGCGCAGCTCCCGCTCGGCGGCGGTGCCCAACTGCCCGGCGGACACGATCTGCGCGAGCAGCGTGACGCCCAGCACCGCCAGTTCATGACGACCCTCCAGCGCCTCGACCGACATTCGATCATGGGCGCCGACGAAGAGCGCGTG
>JBILJE010000198.1:0-6036 GCA_044377395.1 Rariglobus sp.
CACAGCGGTCACCTTGGTCGCCTCGGCTTGGGCGTTGGCGCGTAGCTTGATCGCCTCGGACTCACCGGTGGCTTGCAGAATGGCCGCAGCTTTAGAGCCCTCGGCCTCTTTCACTTTACCCTCGGCCAAGTTCTTTTGGATTTCCACGTTGCGCTCGGATTCCACCACCTTCGGCTGCATGGCGGCCTGGGCAGTCGCGTTTTCGAGGGCGCGGCGCTCGTCCTGCGCCTCTTTCTGCGTGGCGTAGGTTTTTTTCTCCTGCTCGGCAATTTGGCGGTCGGTTACCGTTTTGGTGAGCTCGGGCGGCAGCACCACGTCGGCGATGAGCGTATCCTTGGAATCGATATGGTGAACGCGAAGCACGCTATCGATGTGCATCTTGGCCTTTTCCTGGAGCTGCTTGCGCTCGGTGTACAGGTCGAGGGCCTTGATGTACTGGGCGGCGTTGCGGAAGTGCGAGCTGATGGCCGGCTCAAGCACCTGCGAGATCATGTTTTTCACCGAGCCCAGGTTGGCGATCACCTTGGGTGCGTTTTTCATCGGAATGTGGATGATCACACTGACGTCCATGTTGACGTTGAAGGCGTCTGCTGTGCGCAGGGTGATCGTCTTGAGGCTGGAATCGAGCTCGTGAGCGCTGGAGCGGTTGTCGGCCCAGTTGAGCAGGATCTGGGTGGTGGGCACGATATCGACCTTGAGGATCTTGGTGTTGAGCGGGTGTTTGCCGGGCTGGAGCGAGTCGGCCCAGATGCCCTTGTAGCCGTTGGCGACGATTTTGGCGTTCACCGCTTCGTCGGTCAGGTCGGCGCCCTCGGCACCGACGTAGCTGGTGACCACGCCGCAAAAGCCGATGTCGACGCGGATCATCGGGGCTTTTTCGACGGAGGCGAACCACGGATTGATCGCGTAATTACCGGCGCGCAGCACGGGGATTTGCAGGCCCTTTTGACCGCCGGCGGAGAGAAAGGCGGCGGGATCTTGGAAGTTGTTGTGCGTTCCCAAAGGCAGTTCTTCAGCGGCGATTTTTGAGGAGTCGACGATGGGTTTACCCTCCAAGATAGTGACGATGCCGACCTGATCGGCCTCGATGTTGGTCCAGTCGACCACGCTGATAACCTTAAAGAGAGCCGGATTGATGCGGTAACGGCCGGGCATGAGCACGTCGAGTTGGCGGCCCTTTTCGCCACCGTTTTTGATAAACGCCTCGCCGTCGTAAAAGCTGTTGTGGCCGTGAACCTTCAAGGCGAGCAGGCGGCCCTCGGGAATGCGGGCGCCATCGGTGGCCTCGACCAGGCCGATCTGGCCGCCCTTGATCTCGGTGATGGGGCGCTTTTCGATGTGAAACAGGATGGTGTTGATGCGGTAAAAACCGGGCATGAGAAACGAGATCTGCGGGCCCTTTTGGCCACCGTTGTCGATGAAGGCCTGGGCGTCCTGAAAGCTGTCGCAAGCGACGGGCGAGCCAAAGTTGCCACCGGCGCGGGTAACGGGCTGACCGGCGATGGCCTCGACGTAGCCAACCTCGTTGTCGTCGATCATGATGGCGTCGACGATGGTGATCTCGAAAAGGGCGGGGTTAATCTTGTATTCGCCCTCGGGCAGGATGGCCAACTGAGGGCCCTTTTCGCCGCCATTACGCAGGAACGCTTCGCCGTCCTGGAACAGGTCGCAGGCGATGCTTTTCGCCATGTAATTGCCCGAGGGAATGGGCGCGCCGGTGATGGCGCGCACCACGCCAACTTGATTGGACGGAATCACCAAAAACCGATGTTTGCTGGTGAGGTAAAGAAACGGAATGAGGAGGTGAAAGCCGGGTCCGAGCACGCGGGCCTGCACGCCGACCTCGCTACTTAACGCCACGGTTCGACCATCGGGCATCTGGCGGCCGAACCAGCGCCGCTCCAGCGTGACGATCTCGTCGCCACCGGCGATGGTGATGGAGTTGTAGAGTAGAATGAGCAGGGGAATGGCCAACAGAATGTAGCCGAGGTTTTCTTCGATATAGGTGGGCATGGGAGGGGACGGATGGGACCTGAACTAAGTGGAAATGAACGACGCGGGAAGATGCACGAACCTGGCAGCCATCGGCAATAGGCTTTTGATGGACTGGAATTTAACCGCCAGATTCCGCGCAAGAAGCCCGGGGGGGAGAACCCAAGCGATTGGCCGCAAAAAAGCGCAGAAGTCGCAAAAAAAGCCCCTCTTGATGGTGTGTCGGTTTTGCGGCGTTTGCGCCTCTTTGCGGCCACCCTCCGTCTTCTGGGGGGAGCTGCATTGGCCAGAGTGTAGCATTGGCTATCCCTGGCCAATTCGCCTCAGCTTGATCACGAGTGACAATCAGACGCGCTCGAACGCGGCGTGGGCTGTTATACCAAAAGCTAAATGGTTTTAGACTTTGTTTGGATAAGGGAGGGACGACCTCCGTGTCGTCCGTGTTCGACCCAGCCCACACGGAGGTGGGCCCTCCCAAAGTCTAAATTCAAAGAGACGTTGGTATTACCGAGGCTTTTCGGACCTTGGCGGCGTGGCCAGCGTTTGACGGACCATCATCTGGGTGACTGCGGCGCGCGGTCGGGTAAAGGCCCAGCACCGCGTCCGCGCAGCCTCGAAGACCGTCACCACCGTCTCGACCAGGGGACACCCCGCATCCACACAAGCCGTCTCCGACACAGTAACCACCGTGTCTTCGGCCAAGCCGAGGGCGGCACGGGCCCAGCGCTTAACTGCGGCGGCCTGTTCGGGGTCAAGCGCCGCTTCCGGCGCACCCACTTCAGGGATAAAGCGGTGCATGGTCAGGCAAGCTCAACGCCACCACATCCATTAGCCTAAGTGCGCCGATCACGCCTCGCACTTGAGCACGTAAACCACGCCCTTTTCGCTCCCGACGGCGAGCAGGGTGTCGTCGGGGGACCAGCACAACTTAGTGGCGGGGGTGGGCATTTTTACGGTGGCGCGCAACGGCTTGGGCCGCTCGGGACTCCAGATTTGCACTACGCCGTCGACGCTCGCCGTCGCCAACAGGCCGTGGGTGTTCTGAAACGCCACCGCGCAGACCTTGGCGTCGTGCGGCAACATCACCGGCTCGCGCCCCTCGGGGCCGCCACCGGTGCAATCCCACAAGCAGGCGTCCTGACCGCCACCGGTGGCCAACCAGTGTGATTCACGGTCAAAGGAGAGCTCCTTCACTTTGCTCTCGTAACCACTCATGTGGAACTCGTCATTCTGCTCGGGCAACCACAGGTGGACACTTGGATCCTGATTGCCGGACACCAGCCAGCGGTTGTCGGGTGACCACACCAAAGCGTGGATACCGTTGGCATAAGCGAATTCTTTTTGGGCGATAAAATCGTCGGCATCCCACAGGCAAACACCGCCAAAATAAGCTGACGCGAGGCATCCACCTGCCGGTTGCCACGCGATCGCGCTCAGGGTTTTGGGCGCAGGAATGAATGCATGCAGCGTGGAGCCATCGGCGCGCAGCAGCGCGAGCTGACGGCCGGCGGCAACGGCGAGGATCGGCGCTGGGAGGTCAGAAGCCAGAGGTCGGAGGTCAGAGCTCGGCGAGTCGGAAACCGATGACTGACCGCTGACCTCTGTCTTCTGGCTCGAAGGGCCCGTCTGGCTTGCAACGGGCCGCCATGCAAGGTGCTCGATCCAGGCGCCGCCGACCACGGCCGAAGCGGTGTGTTGACCGCTCGCGGCGTCCCAGAATTTGACCTTCGCGTCCTGACCACCGGTGGCGAGCAGCGGCTGCGAGGGATGCCAAGCGAGGCAATTGGTGCCGTCGTCATGGCCGGGCAAATCGGTGCGTGTTCCCGAGGCGGCGGTGAACAGCGAGACTGGGCCGGAGGAGGCCGCGGCGGCGAGAAGGGAGCCATCGGCGGCCCAAGCGAGGTCGATCACGTAGTCGTCGAGCTGTGCGGCCCAGTGTTTGGTAAGTTGCATGAGATGAATCCAAGTGAGCGCGGCGCGCCCGCACGTGCAAGGCCGGAAGCCCTCCGTCCCTTGGGATGGATTAGCGCAGCACAATCCACGCGGCGGGAACTCGCCAACTTGACCCATCCTCTCGTCAAACGGTGGGGGGCGATTTTCCCGCACACGGCTGACTGCATTGGGGAAACCGTCTCAATCGGGCAAGGCTGCGATCCCTGCGGTGGCTACCACCCACCCGTTAAACTCTCCGCGCTATCGGCGTTTTTGGGCGGACTGTTACCACTAAGCCCCCTTTTTGTTACCACTCAAAAGACCACCCTAGAAACAAAAAGCCCTGTAACCTTTTGAGTTACAGGGCGATCAAGCAAAATGGAGCAGGCGAAGAGACTCGAACTCTCGACGTCCACCTTGGCAAGGTGGTGCTCTACCAACTGAGCTACGCCTGCTTGAGAGAGGTGGAGAACAAGAATTCCATCTCGGTTCGTCAATAGCTTTTTAAATAAATTTTAAAGGACCTCCAAATCGAAAATCCGCTGGTTGCGAATACGCAGCGGCAGGGGCACCAACTGCGCGCTTTCCCAAAGGGGAACGGCGTCTTCACTCAGCAAATAATGAACCGTAGTCTGCAGGCGCTTGGCCGCATTTTTCCGAAACACCAAATACACCGGTAAGCGAATCGGGTAGTCACCCGAGTACAGATTGTCAGCCGTCGGCCCAAAGGCCACGTCGGCACCGCCCTTGGCAACCAAAAGCGTCTTCAAGTTGAGCTGGTTGGTTGGGAGCAAGGGAAGAACCGCCACCCCGCCCTCCTCACCCAGAATCCGCGTCATACTCTCCGCCATACTCGACTGCACCCCCACCGTTGGCCGTAACCCAGGAGAGGCCAAAACCGAGTAACGAAACAAATCATACGTCAGCCCGCCGCTCGCCCCAAGTAGGTTGGGCAGAATATTGCGGTGAGCCCAATCGCCGGCAACCCCCAAGTCTCTCCAGCGCTTGAGCCCCGATTGAGCACTGTCGCCATAAATCATGTTCAACTGCTCAAAGGTGATCTGGGTGAGCGGCAAGGCAGCCGGCACCACAACCACGGCCGTCTGATACGCCACCGGCCACGCCACGTAGGGAGCATCGGGAAGCTTATCGCTGGGCGAAAAAAACACCAAAGCCAAGTCGGCCTGCCCGCTTTCAAGTTTTTCCATCCCAGCTCGACTGCCCTCGAGCTTCAGCTTCAACCCCTGGTCGTTACGCTGCGAATAAGCCTCCAAGGCAGGGGCAAACTCCTTGCCGAGCAGGTCGGAACCAACGAGGCGCACCTCGGCATGACTCACCGAAAAACTCAAAGCAGTAACCAGTAATAACGAGAGGGGTCTCATAGGTTTATTATTTTGCAAAGGAGACTCATGAGGCCGCATTGAGGCAACCCCTAAGCCTAATGCGAGTAAGGCTTGTTGCCGCCGAATCCAAGAGAGTGCCCGGGGCCGGAGTCGAACCGGCACGTCCTTTCGAACAAGGGATTTTAAGTCCCTGGTGTCTACCATTCCACCACCCGGGCGGGAAGCAGGCGGGGAGATTGAGCGGGTACACAGGCGTTGGTCAACGTTTCCGCTTCACCTACATTAAAATCGCCCCCAACTCCTCACTACGGCATGTCACCGCCACCGAACGCTGATAGCGGCGACGGCTTTAGCCGCTGCACTCGTTTACCAAAGGATGCGGAGAAAGCCAAAACCCCAAATAATCCCCAGAATGGGTTCGCGATACGTAGAATTGAATCCCGCCCACACGGAGGCGTAAAAAAGGTGGGAAACAAACGGGCCACAGAACGTTTTCCGCCTCATTTTCCAGGGCGTAAATCACCCACAAAAAAGCCCGTTACTCATTGCTAAGTAACGGGCTTCCAAAAATGGTGCAACCTTAGGGAGTCGAACCCCAAACCTTCTGATTCGTAGTCAGATGCTCTATCCAGTTGAGCTAAGGCTGCGCTGTGGAGGAGTCAAAAAGCCGAGTTCCACCACCGAGTGCAAGCGCTATTTTAAGAGATTTTAAAACCATCAGTTTAACCGCTTCCCGTTCTCTGAAAACGCACTCGCCCAACCTCGCAGC
>JBILJE010000015.1:0-21027 GCA_044377395.1 Rariglobus sp.
TGGACGGCGGAAGTAGCGAGTAGTGAGTATCGGGTAGCGAGTAGGGCAGCGGCGGAAGTAGCGAGTAGTCCGAGGATCGGAGGTTGAGCATGCTCGCTACTCACTACCCGCTACTCGCTACTCCCGCGATCACTCCACGGTGACGGATTTCGCGAGGTTGCGGGGTTTGTCCACGTCGCAGCCGCGCTCGCAGGCGATGTAGTAGCTTAGGAGTTGTACTGGAATCGTGGCGACGATCGGCAGAACGGCTTCGTGGCACTCGGGGATCGTGATGATCTCGTCGGCCAGGCCTTCGGGCAGTTCGCAGCCCTCGGTGATGATGGCAATGACCGGGCCTTTGCGTGCCTTTACCTCCTGCATCGAGGAGACGACTTTGTTGAAGATCTCGCCCTTGGGGGCGAAGAACACGCTTGGGCACTGCTCGTTGATGAGCGCGATAGGGCCGTGTTTCATCTCAGCCGCAGGGTAACCTTCAGCATGGATGTAGGAGATTTCCTTTAATTTGAGTGCGCCTTCGAGGGCGATGGGGAACAGCGACAGGCGGCCCAGGAAGAGCATGTCGTTGTACTTCGCCAGGCGCTTGGCGATGGCCTTGATGTGGCCGGCTTGTTCGAGGGCCTTGCGCACCAGGTCGGGGGCTTTTTTGAGGGCGGCGACGTATTCAACGCCGTCGGCGAAACTCATGTCGCGCATGCGGGCCACATGAAGGGCGAGCATCGCGCCGATGAGAAGTTGGGAAGTGAACGCCTTGGTGGAGGCGACACCGATCTCGGGGCCAACGTGCTGGTAAATGCCGCCATCGGCTTCGCGGGCGATAGTTGAGCCGACCGTGTTGTTAATCGCCAAAACCTTGTAGCCCTTGCGCTGTGCTTCACGCAGCGCGCCAAGCGTGTCGATGGTCTCGCCCGATTGGCTCATCACAAAGAAGAGCGGGTTGCCGGAAAGAGGCGCGTTGCGGTAGCGGAATTCGGACGCGTAATCCACCTCGACGGGAACGCGGGCGAAACGCTCGATCAGGTGCTCGGCAACGAGGCAGGAATGCCACGCCGTGCCGCAGCCGAGGAAGGCAAAACGGTCGATTTGACGGAAGTCGACCGGGCCGAGATTGAGGCCGCCGAATTTGGCGGTGGAGCCGTCTTCGGAGAAGCGCCCGCGCATGGAGTTTTCCAGAGCGGCGGGTTGCTCGAAAATCTCCTTCTCCATGAAGTGGGCGTAGCCGTTTATATCGGCGGCATCGATGGACCAGGTGACCTTGTCGACCACCGGAGAGACGTCCTCCATGTCGAGGGTGGAAATGGAGAACTGCTTGGCGGTGACGTGCACGACCTCGCCGTCCTTGAGGTAAACGACGTTCTGGGTGCGGCTGACCAACGCGGAGACGTCCGAGGCGAGGATGTATTCGTTGTCACCCACGCCGAGTATGAGAGGGGAACCTTTGCGAGCGGCGACCAGCTCGCCGACGTAGTCGTTACAGAGGACGGAGATGCCGTAGGTGCCCTCAACATGGCGGAGGGTTTTGCGCACAGCGTGCAAGAAACGGCTCTCGCCGGCGGGGGCGACGGGCTCCTTGGCGTAGTGGTAGGCGACCAAGTTGGACAACACCTCGGTGTCGGTCTCGGAGGAGAAGGTGAAGCCTTTGCTGAGGAGGAATTTTTTGATCGCCGAGTAGTTTTCGATCACGCCGTTGTGGACGAGGGCGATCATGCCGTCGCTGCTCAAGTGGGGGTGGGCGTTGGCCTCGGTGACCCCGCCGTGGGTGGCCCAGCGGGTATGGGCGATGCCGGTGGTGCCCGAAAAGCGGTGCTTGGCCGACTCCTTGACGAGGTTGTCCACCCGCCCGACTTTGCGGGCGATGAAGAGCCGCCCGTCTTGCTGCACGGCGAGGCCGGCGGAATCATAGCCGCGGTACTCGAGGCGTTTTAGGCCTTCGAGGAGAATGGGGGATGCCTTTTGACGGCCAACGTAGCCTACGATTCCACACATAAATATTTACAGGTTTAAGCTCGCGAATTTACGCGGTCGTTCAAGCGTGGGGCAAGGTTATACCCTAAACCTTTAACCCTATAGTTCTCTGTAACCCTAGTTCTCGATTCCTACTCTTATGAGCATGCAGAAAAAAGTCTTGGCGGTAGTCATGGGCGGCGGACGCGGTTCGCGCCTCTATCCGTTGACCATGGAGCGGTGCAAACCGGCTGTCCCTCTCGCGGGCAAGTATCGCCTCGTCGATATTCCGATCAGCAACTGCATTAACTCCGATATCAATCGGATCTTCCTGCTCACGCAGTTCCATACTGCCTCGCTCCATCGCCACACCCAGAGCACCTACAATTTCGACCCGTTCGGTGGCGGTTTTGTCGATATCCTCTCGGCCGAGCAGACCGAGAAGAACACCAATTGGTATCAAGGCACGGCCGACGCCGTCCGTCGTAATCTTCAGCATTTCCGCAGCTTTCCCCATGACCTGGTTCTGATCCTTTCGGGCGATCAACTTTACCGGATGGATTTCCGCAAAATCATCGCCGACCACATCGCCAGCAAAGCGGACGTGAGCATCGCGGCGATTCCGTTCCCCGTGTCGAAAGTCGAAGGCTTGGGCCTGATGGAGGTTAACGACGACTTATCCATTAAACGCTTCGTCGAGAAGCCCAAGGATCCGGCTGTCATTCAGGGGCTCACGCTCAGTCCGAAACTGGAGTCCACCTTGCACTCCACCACGGGCGAGAAGCACTGCTTGGCCTCCATGGGCATCTACGTTTTCAATCGTCAGGTGTTGGCCGACGCGCTCGACAACAACATGACCGACTTCGGCAAAGAAGTTATCCCGTCGCTGCTGGGCAAGAAGCGCCTCTTCGCCCATATTTTCGAAGGTTACTGGGAGGATATCGGCACCGTGAAGGCATTCTTCGACACCAACCTCGCGTTGTCCGATCCACTGCCGCCCTTCAACTTCTTTGATCCGACCGCTCCGATCTACACTCAGGATCGTTACCTGCCGGCCTCGAAGCTCAACAAGTGTGCCATCGACCACGCGGTCATCGGCGACGGTTCGATCATCACCGATTGCTCGATCAAACGCTGCGTGCTCGGTATCCGCTCGCATGTCGGCGACGGCAGCAAGCTCACCGAAGTGGTGATGATGGGTGCGGATTACTATGAGACGCCCGAGCAGCAGGCGGCCAATGCCGCGCGCGGTGTGTTCAACATTGGCGTGGGTCGCAACTGCGAGATCTCGCACACGATCATCGATAAAAACGCCCGTATTGGCGACAACGTGAAGCTCTCCGCCGCAGGTAAGGCCGACGGTGAATACGCCCACGGCATTATCGTGCGCGATGGCGTGCTCGTCGTGCCCAAGGGTGCGATTATCCCCAGCGGCGCGGTGGTCTGAGCGGGTTATAATAAGCGGCTGGAGCGGGAGACTTGGGCGCAAGCCGGAGTTTCCCTGCTCCAGCCTTTTTTGTGCCACCGTCGCGATGGCCGCGCGCCCGTTGTTAGGCCGCGTTTATGCGGTCGATAGCGGCCGGTTTATGCGAGTTCGCGCTTAAGGTGAGCTGTACGAAATCGGTAGGTGGTGTCTCGGATACCTTTTGGGTAAACACCTTGAGCTCACGCTCAAGGCCACCGTGAGTGTGTTTCCGAAGGGTGTGGCCTTGAGCGTGAGCTCACGGATGCCGTAAGCCTCAACTTGAACACTAATAGGTATCAGATCGAGCAGTCCCACGCCTGCATCTCGGCGGAAGTCGAAGATTCGAAAGCCTTTTCGGTTTTGCGTCGGGAGCGGATCACCAGGCTCTCATTCTTAAAGTAGGCGATGCTACTGGCGGGGACGGGGTCCATGATCCAGACGTTGGCACCAACAATCGAGTGGGCACCGATGCGGGTGTTGCCGCCTAGAATGGTGGCATGGGCGTAGATGGTCACATGGTCCTCGATGTCGGGGTGACGTTTCACGCCCTTGATGGGGTTGCCGTCGTTGTCGACCTCGAAGGACTTTGCGCCGAGGGTCACGCCTTGGTAAATTTTAACGTGATTGCCGATGGTGGCCGTCTCGCCGATGACCACGCCGGTGCAGTGGTCGATGAAAAAGTGGGTGCCGATCTGCGCGCCGGGATGGATGTCGGTGCCGGTGCGTTCGTGGGCATACTCGGTGAGCATGCGAGGCAAAATGGGCACGCCGAGCTGATAGAGAACATGGGCGATGCGCTGGAGTGAAATGACCAGCACGCAGGGGTAGGCCAGGATGATTTCCTCGAGGCTGCGGGCGGCGGGGTCGCCGGCGTAGGCTGCCTGCACGTCGGTCTGCACGATCCCGCGCACATAGGGCAGGCGGCTGAGCAGCTGCATGGATAACGCCGCAGCTTGGGCGGCTGGCTCGGGGGCACGGGCGTGACGCAGCGCCTTTTCGATGTTGTCAGCCAGTCGGGTCTGGATCGATGCGAGCCGCGCGGAGGTGATGGAGGGAACATCCTTTTTGCTCACCGGTTGCTGTTCGAAGAATCCGGGAAAGAGCAGGTGCATGAAGTCGGTGGCGAGCCGGTCAACCGAGTCCTGCGAAGGCAGATTGATGCCGTCGAGGTGGTTGATGCCGCCTTCGGTTTCGTAAGAGGCGAGTAGCGCGTGGGTGATGTCGGCCAACGTCATGGTTGGCGCACACTCCACGGGTGGCTTCACGGGGTCAAATGCAGATGCGTGAACGGCAGCAGGAAGATGTTGCCAAGTCCACTCGGCGCGCTCGCGATAGGCGCATGTTTACCGCCGCCAAGGACGCTGTCGCCAGCCAGGCCGCCCGCACGTTTGTCAACGATCGGATCGCGCGCTACGGCCAAGTCAGGGAGCTCAAAATCGATTCGCGCGCCAAAACCGTGGCGGTTGTTTGTGAGCTGATCGGCGAGAGCGATCCGGTCAATGTGCGCGTCGACAGCTACCGGCTCGTTAGCGAGAACGGGCAGCATTTTGTGGAGATTGTGACCTGCTCGTGTTCACGGCCCTGGCTGAACAATTTGCTGGCCGATCACGCCTGCGGCCGCCGGTGGGTTCTGCCGGCTTGGGCGGCGAAGGTGTTGTGAGCCGCAGGGCCGCCGTAGCGCTTGCCCTCTTTGGTAATAAATCTCTTAGTGCTAACCCCACATGGCACTCCTCGCCCAAGGCCTCGATTATTTTGGTGCAGAAGGCTTTCCCCTGACGGTGCGGCGGGTGCAAACCGAGCCGGGCGGGCGGCCCTCGCACGCCCACGATGTCACGGAAATCGACCATTATCATGATTTCTGCGAGCTGGTGCTGGTGCTGAGCGGACGCGGGCTGCACGTGCTGGAGGGCGAGTCGTTTCCGGTGTCTGCGGGCAACGTATTTGTGGTTCAAGGACAGCAAGTGCACTGCTTCCGCGACCGGGTTGATCTGGTGTTGATGAACGTCATGTATGACCCCGCGCGCCTGCCGCTGCCGGCCGGACTGCTACGGCGACTCCCCGGTTACAGTGCATTGTTTATGTTGGAGCCGAGTTTCCGCAGCGCGCACCAGTTTTCCAGCCGTCTGGACCTCGGCCGTGATGAGCTGGGGATGGCCGAAGTGCTGGCTGAGCGCATGGAAAAAGAGTCGGCCGACGCGCGGCCGGGCCATGAGGCGGTGCTGCTGGGGTTGCTGGTCGAGCTGATGGTTTTTCTGTCTCGCCGTTATGGTGAAAGCGACGTGCGCGAAAGCCGCGCCCTGCTGCAAATGGGCAAGTTGATCAGCGCCTTGGAGCAACGTTATCACGAGCCGTGGACGCTGGAGCAACTGGCCCGTTTTGCCGGACACTCCCGCACCAGCCTGCTTCGTGTGTTTCGCCAAGCCACGGGTAAATCGCCCATCGATTACCTCATCGGTTTGCGCATCGAAGCCGCCAAGCGCCTCTTGCGTCAAAGCGAGCTGGGCATGACCGACATCGCCCTCGAAGTCGGCTTTGGCGATAGCAACTATTTCGCCCGCCAGTTCCGTCTGGTCGTCGGCCGCACCCCTACGGACTTCCGCCGTAGCGAGCTGGTTTAACTTCAGTCCTTTTGTGCTAATGGTGTGCAAAAATGGTCTTTTTGTTAAGGTAAACGGCCCTTGTGCCGTGATAGGGTAGACACACTTTAAACCCCACCATGTTTCTCCTCGGACTTGATCTCGGTAGTTCAGCAGTAAAAGCATCCCTTCTTGATGCCGCCACCGGTCGCGTCATCGCCGCCGCCCAGTCGCCGCAACAGGAGATGCCGATCTCGGCCCCGCGCCCTGGATGGGCCGAGCAGGATCCGGCCCAATGGTGGCAACACACCGCCCTCGCCATCCGCGCCGCCTGTGCCGGCCAGGACGTTTCCCAGATCGCCGCCATCGGTATCTCTTACCAGATGCACGGCCTGGTCACCCTCGATGAACGCAACCAGCCGGTACGCCCCGCCATCATCTGGTGCGACAGCCGCGCGGTCGAAATCGGCGCCCAGGCCTTTGCCGAACTTGGCGCCGACGCCTGCCTTGGACGCTTGCTCAATTCCCCAGGAAATTTCACCGCTTCGAAGCTGCGCTGGGTCCAGCAGAACGAGCCGGAGAACTTCCGCCGTATCCGCAAAATCATGCTGCCGGGCGATTACCTCGCGCTGCGCCTGACCGGCGAAATTCAAACCACCGCCTCCGGCCTGTCCGAGGGCACGCTCTGGGACTTTTCGAAAAACGCCCCGGCCGAATTCCTGCTCAAACACTGGGGCCTCGACGCTTCGCTGCTGCCCGCGCTCACGCCCACCTTTGGCAAACAAGCCGGTGTGCTCGCCTCCGTTGCCGCCGAACTCGGCCTGCCCGCCGGCATCCCGGTGGCCTACCGCGCCGGCGACCAGCCCAACAACGCCTTCTCGCTCAACGTGCTCAACCCAGGGGAAATCGCCGCCACCGGTGGCACCTCGGGTGTGGTCTACGGCGTCACCGACCGCCTCGCCTACGATCCGCAGAGCCGCGTGAACGGCTTTGCCCACGTTAACCACACGGCGACCGACCCGCGCGTCGGCGTGCTGCTCTGCATCAACGGCTCCGGTATCCTTTACGCTTGGTTGCGCCGCACTCTCGGCGCAAATCTCTCGTATCCGGAACTCAACGCCTTGGCAGCCGCCGTTCCCGCCGGTAGCGAGGGTTTGAGCGTGTTGCCCTTCGGCAACGGCGCCGAGCGCATGCTGGGCAACCGTCGCATCGGTGCGCAGTGGCTCGGCCTCGATTTCCTGCGCCACACGCCCGGCCATCTGGCGCGCGCCGCCCAAGAGGGCATCGCATTCTCGTTTAGCCACGGCATCGCCGGCATGAACGCCACGGGGCTCACTCCAAAACGGATGCGCGCCGGTGACGCCAATCTGTTTAAGAGCGCGGTGTTCCGCGACACCCTCGCGGCGACCCTCGGCGTAAGCATCGAGCTGATCCGCACCGACGGCGCCGCCGGTGCCGCTCGCGGAGCGGGGTTGGGCGCGGGCATCTACGCCAGCCCGGCAGCGGCCTTCGCCGGCCTCGAAGTTATCACCACGATCGAACCCAACCCCGAGTTGGTCGGTCCTTGTCAAGAAGCTGCCGCCCGCTGGGAAGCCGGCTTGGCCAAGGCTCTCGCATAATTTCATTCGCAATCACGATCAGGAAAATTGACCGGCACGGCCACTCTACATCTGCGGATCCCGTGTAGGGTTGGCCGTCCCGGCCAATTCAGCTCACCTTGAAAACGAATTAATACACCGCAGCGCTCAACCCACTTTCCCTCAAACCCACCATGTCCATCGCCACCACCAAACTCACCCTAGGCGCCAAAGCCTATTTCCCCAACATCGGCCGCATCGCTTACGAAGGCCCCGAGAGCACCAACCCGCTCGCCTTCCGTTATTACGACGCCAGCCGGATCGTCGCTGGTCGTCCCCTCCAAGACTGGATGCGCTACGCCGTCTCCTATTGGCACAGCTTCTGTGGCAACGGCGCCGATCCGTTCGGTTCTCCCACCCGCCCGATGCCCTGGCTGACCGCCGCCGACCCGGTGCAACGCGCCAAGGACAAGGCCGACGCCGCCTTCGAGTTTATCACCAAGCTCGGCGTTCCCTACTACTGCTTCCACGACACCGACATCGTTGACGAAGCCGGCACCTTGGCTGAGTCCGAAAAGCGCCTCGCCACCATCACCGCCTACCTCAAGGAAAAGCAGGCCGCTTCCGGCGTGAAACTGCTCTGGGGCACCGCCAATCTTTTTAGCAACCCGCGCTACATGAACGGCGCCGGCACCAACCCCGAGTTCTCCATCTTGGCCCGCGCCGGCGGCCAGTTGAAGACCGCGATCGATTCAACCATCGCCCTCGGCGGCGAAGGCTACGTGTTCTGGGGCGGCCGCGAGGGTTATCTGTCGCTGCTCAACACCGACATGAAGCGTGAGCGCGAGCACCTCGGTCGCTTCCTGACCATTGGCCGCGACTACGCCCGCAGCCAGGGCTTTAAGGGCAAGTTCTTCATCGAGCCCAAGCCCTGCGAGCCCACCAAGCACCAGTACGACTTCGACGCCGCCACCGTGATCGGCTTCCTGCGCGAGTTTAACCTCCTCGGCGACTTCGCCCTCAACATCGAGGTCAACCACGCCACCCTCGCCGGCCACACCTTCCCCCACGAGCTCCAGGTTTCCGCCGACGCCGGCCTGCTCGGCAGCGTCGATGCCAACCGTGGCGACGTGCAAAACGGCTGGGACACCGACCAATTCCCGATCGATCCGGTCGAGCTCACCGAAGCCATGATGGTTATTATCAAGGCCGGCGGCTTCACCCACGGCGGTGTTAACTTCGACGCCAAGATCCGTCGCAACTCGACCGATCTCGACGACCTGTTCATCGCCCACGTTTCCGGCATGGATGCGTTTGCCCGCGCCGCGATCGCCGCTGAAAAGGTGCTCAACAAGTCGGAAATCCCTGGCCTGGTGAAAACCCGCTACGCCTCCTTCGACGTCGGCCAGGGCCAGGCTTACGAGCAGGGCAAACTCTCGCTCGCCGACCTGCACAAGATCGCCCACGAGCAGGGCGAGGTCACGCCTGCCAGCGGCAAACAGGAGCTCTACGAGAGCATCTTGCTCCGCCACATCTAGGCGGACGCGCTTTGAAATAATGCCTGTAATGGGGGCCGCAGTCGCTTGCGGCCCCCATTTTTGTTTTCCGTTTTTAGCGCTCCGGTCCGGTTTGTCGTTTAGAAAATCAGGCCTTGCCGAGGGCTACCTTAAGGATGCGGGCCAGGTCGCCTACGCGGTAGGGTTTTGTCAGGTACGCTGCAAAGCCCATGGCGTGGAAGCGACGGATCATTTCGTCGCTGTCGTACCCGCTGTTGGCGATGGCCCGGACCTCCGGGTGTAGGGCGCGGATTTGTTTGAAACACTCTTCGCCGCCCATGCCGCCGATTACGTTTAGATCCAAAATGACGGCGTCATAGGGACGGCCGATATTGAGGTAGCGGCGGTAAAAGGTGAGGGCGTCCTCGCCCGTGCGTACGACGTCGTAGGTGTAGTCTAGGCTGGCCAGCATGGCCCCCGTGAGTTCGCCAATCTTGGGGTCGTCATCCAGGAAGAGGATGCGTCCGGTGCCAAACCGCAGAGACGGTACGGTACGGGCAACCGCCGCGACGGGACGCTCGGCGCATGGAAAGTAGAGGCTGAAGGTCGTGCCAGTACCCACAGTCGAGGAAACCGTAATTTGGCCCCCGTGTTGGTGCACGATTGAACGCACAGTGGACAAACCCAGTCCCGTGCCGTGTTTCTTGGTGGTGTAGTACGAATCGAAGATTTTTTCCAGGTACTCGGCGGGGATGCCCGTGCCGTTGTCCTGAACCTCGAATTGCACGTAATGGCCGGCAGGCAACGGCGGCACTGAGTTGGCCTCTAGTTTCACGTCGAAGGCGAGCAGTTGCACCCGGCCTTTGGCCAAATCGGGCATGGCCTGCAGTGCGTTGATGATCAGGTTTTGGAAAACCTGAATGATTTGGCCTCGGTCCACTTGGATCGGGGCCGCATCCTCGGCCACATTGACCGAAACGAGGGCCGTGCTACCGGGGGTGGAAATACGCACCGCGTCAGCTAAAATGTCGGCGGGGGTGACGATCTGTTGGTCGTTCGCTGCATCGCCCTTGGCCACGGTGAGCAGCTGGCGGGTGAGAGCCTTGGCGGCCATGCAAGCGCTCTCGGCATCCTCCAGTTTCGTGTAGTCGCGGTTATCCTTAGCCGTGGAAATACCGCCGAGGATAGTTGTGAGCAGGTTGTTGAAATCGTGTGAGATGCCGCTGGCTAGTTGGCCGAGGGATTCGAACCGGTTGGCGCGGATGCGCTCATCGGGGCTGAGCGTCATCGCCTCGGGGTCACGGAACACGACGACTACACCCTCGATGACTCCTGTTGGTGAGGTAACTAGGCGTGGGCTCCAGGTGATGTTGCGCGCAGGCCCTCCTGTGGCAGCGACCAGTGCGTGTTCGGCGTGGAGCCGTGGCGCAGCTCCAGCGGCTATCACCAGATCGATTGCGGTGTTGTCGGGGCGACCGTTGTCGGCGCGTACCAGTTTAAACACGTCGGTGAGTTTAACCGAACGCGCATCGCTCGACGACCAACCGGTTAACTGACTGGCGTTAGAGTTAAGGTAGATGACCTGCCCTTGTGCATCGGCGACGATTACCGCCTCGTTGAGCGTATCGAGCACACCGTTAAGCAACCCATTCGATAGCGGATTTGTATCAGCCGAGGTAGGGTGGATGAATCCAATCACCTGGGTGAGTTTGCGTTTGCGAGACCATTGGCGGTGCACGCCGAGTACTGCGGGGATTTCGCGTCCGTCGGCTTTGCGCAGCTTGAACGCGAGCGAGGCGTAGGACTCGTCGGCTGAGAAACTGGAGAGAAATATTTCAATGCCCGACTCCGCCGCTTGTACGGGCAATGCCAGCAGAAGGCTTTCGAGTGTGGGGGCGTTTGCGCGGCCTTCGCCGATAAGTGCGGTGCAAGCGGGGGAAAACCAGTGCTGGTTGCTGGTGAAATCGAGGTCGAACACCGCCAGACCTGCGGTATCGGTGAGTCGTGCGATGCGGTCATCGCTAGTCAGGCCGATCTCCTCGACTTCTTTGCGTTCATGGATGTCGGTATTCAGGCCGATTATGCGGATCAGGCTGCGGTCGGGACCGAAGAGCTGGATGCCTGCGGAGTGCACCCAGATGTAGTGACCGAGGCGGTGGCGCAGCCGGCATTCAAAGCTGAATTCGCGGTGCTCGGTCAGCGGGGGTTTGGCGACTTGGTCGGGCAGTGCCGAGTTGTCGTCGGGGTGGATTAACGCGCGCCAAGCCTGGTGCGTTTCCGGTGCCGCCCCAGTTTCATAGCCGAGCATTCGCTTCCACGCAGGCGAGCTGACGAGTCGGCCGGTTTGTAGGTCGAGGTCGAAGTAGCCCAGCGGGCCTAGGTTGGCCAAAAGCCCCGCGCCCTCCACTGCTGGCGCTCCGTCAACCAGCGGCTGGGGCTTGTTTGCGAAAGGTTGCGCGGCAGGCTGCACGGGGGCCAACACCGGTGCCAGCGCGATTGCAGGTGTACGAGCGTCAGCGGTGGTGGGCAACAGGGCCTCAATGCGGGCAAAATAAACCGTGTCGGGACCGTGGGCGGATTGGAGCTCGATGGTCACGGGCAGTGCGGAGACGGGCTCAAAGGGCTGGGCGAGAAGTCGCAGGGGGCGGGCTAGAGCGGTGGCGATGAGCATCTCCCACTGCGCCGTCCTCCAGCCTGGCGAGTAGGCCGACACGTCGAAGGCGAATAGGCTGACCAAGGGTTGGCCTGCGAGGTCGGCGGCCTGAGTTTGCCAAAGTTTTCCCGCAAAATCATTGGCCGCGCGAACTGTGCCGCTAGCGTCGAGTACCAGCAGTGCGAGTTCAGTCGATTGAAGGGATTGATCAGGGGTAATCACAATACTTATGGTTACCGTGGCCGAAGGGGCGCTAATTGCACGCCCCGTTTCGCGGGTAACGGGAGAGAATCTGTTTTATGCCGTTGATGGCGCTGAATCGCCAGCCACTAGCAAAGTTAAGATCAGGTCAGTTAAGGCGTCGCCCACGGCGTGTATCAAAGTTTGGCGATCAAGCTGGGTAAATCGATATTGTTCATGATCAGTTGTTTGATGACCGGGATCTTGTCGGTGTCCTGCGGTTGGGTTTTCACCGTCATGCGGTTGATCGTCGAGGTCACGGTGTAGCTCTCGCCCTTGGCGGCGATTACGGGGATGTCGGTTTGGGCCAGCAGTTCGACCAGTTTGGGGTGCGGCTGGATATTGTTGGTGAGAATGAGGCCCGCGATGGTGGTGCCACCGGCGAGGCGGGCACTGGAAATGGCGGCGAGGATGATGTCGTCTCGATCGCCGGGGGTGATGATGAGCGTGCCCGGAGTGAGGTAATCGACGATGCCCTTAGCCGTCATGGCGCCGATGATGACGCGGTGGACGCGTTGTTTAGCGCAGCCTTTGCGACCATTGATCCACTGGCCGTCAATGTCCTCGGCGATCTGCGTGAGGTTGGGGGCGGTGAGTATTTTTTCGACGGGCAGGAGGCCGAGCAGGGGCACGCCGAGGCGCTTGAGCCCGATGCCGGCGTATTCCCTTACGAAGTCGATTTTATCGGGTTCGATCTTGTTGAGAATCGCACCGATCACCTCGACACCAGCCTTGTCGAAAAGAGCTTTGTTGAGCGCGATTTCGTCGATCGGGCGACCGATTCCACCTGGGCACACTAGGATGACGGGGGATTTGAGCAGCTTGGCGACGCTGGCGTTCGACAGATCGAAGACCGAGCCGACGCCGGCATGGCCGGTACCCTCGATCAAGGTAAAATCCTTTTCCCATGAAACGCGGTCAAACGCGCGGCATATTTGGTTCTTTAATTCGGGCAGGAGCTCGTTCGGGTTTTTGAGGTAACGCCGCGTGAAGGAGGCGTCGATGGTCACCGGGCTCATGCTTTGGATGGGCACGCGCACGTTGTAGACCGTGTCGAAGAGAAAGGAGTCCTCGTCCACCTGGGCACCCTGCACGCTGACGAAGCGCTGGCCAACGGGTTTGATGAAGCCCACGCGAGGAAAAATCGTCTGCAGCGCGCCGTAGAGACCGAGGCAGGTGGTCGTCTTGCCGTCGTTCATGCGCGTCGCCGCCACAAACACCCGTTTGATTTCCTTGTTGGTCGGCGCCGTTAATAATGACTGCGCGGGCTGAAGAAACGGGTTGTTGCTGGCGGTTGCAGGGGGATTCATGGCTGCGGGTGATTGTGTTGGGCTTAGCGCTAGTGGCGGCAGGGCGTGCGTCAGGCCGCGCCGAAGAGTAAGCGCCGGTCGATGGCCTGACAGCCGACGATGGCCGCAGCACCGAAGACATCGTGAGCACTGGCACCGCGACTGATCTCGGCGGCGGGCTTGGTGAGGCCGGTGAGGATCTGGCCGTAGGCGTTGGCACCACCGAGGTGCTGCATGAGTTTGAATGCGATGTTGCCCGAGTTGAGGTCGGGGAACACCAGCACGTTGGCATGACCGGCCACAGAGCTGGATACGCCCTTGGTTTCAGCCACGGCGGCGTCAAGAGCGGCGTCGACCTGAAGTTCGCCGTCGATTTCCATTTCAAGGAAGGCGGAGCGGGCCTTGGCGCGGGCCAGTTCGGTGGCTTGACGCACCTTGATGAGCGAGGGGTGGTTGGACGCGCTCTTGGAGGCGTAACTGAGCATGGCAACTCGCGGAACTTCGCCGGTCAGGTGGCGGGCAATCATCGCCGTGGAGATGGCGATGTCGCAGAGCTGCTCGGCGGTGGGATCAGGGATAACGCCGCAGTCGGCGAGGAACAGTGAACCGTCGCTGCCGACCTTTTTCTCGTCGAAATCGAGCACGATGAGCGAGGAGGCGGTTTGCACGTGTTCAAAGCGCGGGACGATCTGGAAAATCGGGCGCAGTCCGCTGGCCGCCGACATGGTGGCCCCGGAAATGAGCGCATCGGCCTGGCCGGTGACCAGCATCATGGTGGCGTAGTAACTGGTGTTTTTTAACGCCTCTCGTGCCTCGGTGCTGCGCACGCCTTTTAAGCGGCGGATTTGTTCCAAGTGGCTGGCGAGCCCCTCAAATTCTTCGCTGCGCTCGGGCTCAATCAGACGCATGCCCTGCAAGTTAATATCGAGCTTGGCCGCAGTGGCTTTGATGGCCGCGCGGTCGCCGAGCAGAATCGGCGCGCCCATGCGCCGGGTGACCCACTGGCGGGCGGCTTGCAGGATGCGCGGGTCGTTGCCTTCCGCGAATACGATTCGCTTGGGGTGGCGCTGCAGACGTTCAATTAACTTGGGGATGATGGGCATAGGGATAGGTGATGCGGAAAATTGCGTGGCACTTTTAGCAGCGTCAATGCCCGTTCAGGGTAAAGAACTTGCTAACCCGCCTAGGCGCTCCGAAAAACGGCCCGCGTGTCCAAAAACCTCAAGCACATCGGCATCGTGGCGTCGGCGACCCTTGTCTCGCGGGTGCTGGGGCTGGGTCGCGACATGCTCACCACCACCGTTTTTGGCGTCGGCGCCCTCAACTCCGCGTTCGTATCCGCTTTTACCCTTCCTAATTTGTTTCGCCGCCTGCTCGGCGAGGGCGCCCTGACCGCCGCTTTGGTGCCCACCCTGCATGAGGAGATGGAGAAAAAACAGCGTGCGGGGGCGTTTGTTTTGGTCAGTCAGGTAACAAGCTGGCTGCTGGTGGTCACCACGAGTGTGGTCGTCTTGGCGATGCTCGGACTGAGCCAGGCCGGACGCTTGGCCGAGTGGGCGGTCGGGTGGGGGGTGTCGGTGGAAACCACGCACCGCTGGCTGCAAGGCGCGGACTTGGCCGTCGTGCTGTTTCCCTACCTGATTTTCGTGTGTCTGGCGGCGGCGTTCAGCGCCACGTTGCAGACTTTGAACCGGTTTTTGGAGCCGGCGCTTTCGCCGATTTGGCTGAACCTGTCGATGATCGGACTGCTCGGCGGGGCAGCCTATTTGGGCTGGGCGCAGGACAAACCGGGCGCGATGCACTGGTTGTGCGCCGGTGTGTTGCTCGGTGGCTTTCTTCAAATGGCGGTGCCGGCCATCGCGCTGATGCGCGAGGGCTGGCGTCCTCGCTTCGACTTGGGCGCGAGTGATCCCTTCAAAAGCATTGTGCGGCTGATGGTGCCGACGCTGTTTGGCTCGGCGATTTACCTGGTTAACATGGCTGTTTCACGGCTGATCGGACTGTCGCTCAACGACGCGGCGGCCTCGGTTTTGAATCTGGCCACGCGCCTGATGGAGCTGCCCATCGGGGTGTTTGCGGTGGCGGTGTCCACGGTGGTTTTCCCGCTGATCGCGAAGTACGCGGCGCAGGGCGACCACGCCAATTTGGCCGCCGCCTACCGCAAGGGCATGCGCCTGATTCTGGTCATCAATATGCCGGCGGCCGTCGGTATGGTGGTGCTGGCCGAGCCAATCATCCGGCTGCTGTTTCAGCGCGGAGCGTTCGATGCCGAAGCCACCGCATTGATGGTGCCCGTGCTGGCGGTTTTCGCCCTCGGCCTACCGGTGTTTTCATTCGTGAATTTGGTGCTGCGGGCGTTTTACGCGCAAAAGGATACGGCCACCCCGGTGCGTGCCGCCGCCCTCAGTTTTTTGGTTAACTTGGCGCTGAGCTTTTTGCTCATGGGGCCGTTTTCCACCGTGGGCTTGGCGATCGCCAGCAATGTCGCGGTCTTGGTGCAGGCGTGGTTTCTCCAGGCCAAACTGGCGCGTAAACTCCCGGGCTTGGCCTTCAGCCACCTCGCGGTGGATGCCGGAAAAGTACTCGTCGCCAGTTTGCTGATGGGCGCGGTGGTGGCGGGCGGTTGGTGGGGCTGGCAGCGCGGGGTCGCGCCGGGGCTTTGGGCGGATGCGGCCGGTTTGGCGCTGCTCATCGGCGTGGGCATGGCTGTGTATGCGGGCCTGGTTTGGGTGTTCCGCATCGAGGGCCGCGAGGATTTGGCGGCGATGGTCCGCCGTCGCTTGGGTCGGGCTTGAGTCTGCTCTTGCGAGCCAATTTTCCGCCCTTGGTTCGCGCCCGAAATTGGTGTTCCACTGCTTCGCCCCAATAAAATAACCCGGTTACTTGCAAAAAAAAGGGGTGCGGGCTACTGGCACGGTTCGCTTTTCCCAGATGCTTAACAACGTTGTCGCACGCTCTTTCCGCTCGAATTTTCCTATAAAACCATGAACACGATCTCCACCACCCAGCTGCTAGAAGCCCTCCACTGGCGTTACGCCACCAAGAAGTTCGACCCGGCCCGCAAAATCCCCGCCGCCACCTGGTCGGCGCTTGAGGAATCCCTCGTGCTCACGCCGTCGTCCTTCGGCGCCCAGCCGTGGAAATTTCTCGTGGTTAACACCCCTGAATTACGCGCGAAACTCGTGCCCGCTTCCTGGGGCCAGACCCAGGTCGTCGACGCCTCCCACCTCGTGGTTTTCGCCTTCAAGCTGAACCTCGACGAGGCGCACATTAACCACTACATGGCCCGCACCGCCGAGGTTCGCGGCACCACGGTCGAGTCGATGGAGCCCTTTAAAAAGATCATCATGGGCAGCTTGGACAGCGCGCGCGCCAAGGGCTATTTGGACACTTGGCAGTCGCGCCAGATTTACATCGCCCTCGGCCAGTTCATGGCTGCCGCAGCCCTGCTCGGGCTCGATACCTGCCCGATGGAAGGTCTCGATCCGGGCAAGTACGACGAAATCCTCGGTCTGGTTGGCAGCGGCTACACGACGCTGTGCGCCTGCCCGATCGGCTACCGTGCCGCCGACGATAAATACGCAACCACCCCCAAGGTGCGCTTCCCGCTCTCCGAGGTGATCACCCACCTGTAAGCTCCTACGCGTTTAAAATGAGCCTAATCTGAACCTGGTTTGGCTCATGATTGAATGCCGGTGGTCTAGGGAGGGTCCACCTCCGTGTGGACTGGTTCGATCACGGACGACACGGAGGTCGTCCCTCCCTTAGTATTACCAGCAATCAAGCTCCGGTCCGCGCTACTTTTGAGCCGATTCACCGTTCTAGTTTTCCGCCCTCCGTCCTCACCCGTCCGCTCTTTTGTCCCCCCCATGCACTCATTCTCCATCCACACCCCCACGCGCATTTTCTTCGGCACGGATCAACTCGGCCCATTTGCCCAAGCGGTCGCCAAACTCGGCCGCCACGCCTTTGTCGTCGTTGGCGGCGGTAGTTGCGAGCGACTTGGCTATCTGGCCGAGGTAACATCCGCCTTGGAACACGCCGGTCTGCGCGTCTCGGTTTTTCGCGGGATCGAGCCCAATCCCGAAGCGGCGACCATCAACCGCGCAACCGCCGCCCTGCGCACGCTCGGTGCCGATATCGTTGTGCCGCTCGGTGGCGGCTCGACCATGGATGCGGCCAAAGCCATCGCCGCCCTCGCGACGTCCCAAATGGACCATGATATTTGGCCCTTCGTCCGCGGTGAGTCCCGCGAAGGCCAACTCACCCGCGCACTCCCGTTGGCGGCCATTCCGACGACCGCAGCCACCGCCTCCGAGGTCACGCCCTACGCGGTGATTTCCAACCGCACCGTGAAAGGCAAATCGGTCCTCGCCCATGAGTTCCTCAAGCCGGCCGTCGCCCTGCTCAATCCGGCATTCACCACCCAGTTGCCGCCGACGGCCACGCGCGATGGTGCGTCCGACATCCTCAGCCACGTGTTTGAAAACTACCTGCTCGGTGGTGGCGATTCGCCGTTGGCCGATCGCCACGCGGAGGGCGTCATGGCCACGGTGATCCACAGTTTGCCGCACGTGTTGGCCAAGCCCGACGACCTCGCCCACCGCGGCCAGCTGTTGTGGGCCTCCACGCTCGCGCTCAACGACTACCCGAACGCGGGCCGGCAGCCCTCGCAGTTCGTGCTGCATTCGATGGAGCATGCGTTGAGCGGCTGGTATCCCGACCTCGCCCACGGGCGCGGGCTGGCCACGTTGTACCCGGCGTATTTCCGCTGGTTGTTGGCGCGCAACCGCTGCCGTGAACGCTTCGCCCAACTCGGTCAACGCCTGTTCGGCATCACCGGCGCTGATGCGCCTGAGCGCTTCATCGCCACCTTCGAGGAGTGGCTCGACGCCAACGGCCTGCGCCAATCGCTGGGCAACCTCGGCATAGACGAGGCCGACTACGCCCCGATCGCCGCCTATGCGGTTAAAGTGTATGGCGATGGCCACCAACTCGATGCCCTGGGGCCGTTGCCCGCCTCCGAGATTATTTCGATCTTCAAAGCGACGGCGCAACAAGCCCACGCTCTGCGGCACTGAGCGCCCGCCACTTGCCGGGCGCGAGACGCAGGTCGGCCAGCGCGAGTTGGCCGATCTTCGCGCGCACCAGTCGCAGGGTGGGGTGGCCCACGGCGGCGGTCATGCGGCGCACCTGGCGGTTTTTGCCCTCGGTGAGTTCAATTGCGATCCAGCCGTCGGGCACGGTTTTGCGGAAACGCACCGGCGGGTTGCGCGGCGGCAGAGCGGGCGCGGGGTCGAGTAGGGAAGCGCGGCAGGGCAACGTGAGGTGATCGCCGATTTTGACCCCGCGCGCGAGTTGCGCCAAGGCGTCGGCCGAAGGAATGCGTTCCACCTGAACCCAGTATTCGCGGCGGTGGCCGTGCTGGGGATCAAGCAGGCGGGAGTTGAGACCGGCCTCGTCGCTGAGCAGCAGCAGGCCCTCGGAGTCAGCGTCAAGGCGGCCGAGCGCATAAACGCGGGGAGGCAGCCCGAAATCGGCCAGCGTGCGCCACGCCGAACCGGGTTCGGGGGTGAACTGCGAAAGGACGCCGTAGGGCTTGTGAAGCGCGAGGAGCACGCTGACAGGGAAGCAGAAACCGGGGCGCAAGAAAGGGCGGAAAACGGGAAATTTTTTCGCATGTGCGGCGAAGCGTGTTACGTTGCGCGACCATGAACGCCGTACACCTGACCGCCATTCTTGAACTCTCGATTGTTGACCAACCCACGCCCGAACCCTTGGCAGGCGAGGCGCGGGTTCGGCTCAAGGCTGCGGCGCTCAACCACCGTGATGTGTGGATCAAGCAGGGGCAGTACGCCGGTTTGAAATTCCCCTCGCAGCCCGGCTCCGATGGGGCGGGTGTCGTGGAAAAGGTGGGCGCCGGCGTGGGAGCGGATTGGGTCGGGGGCGAAGTCATTATCAATCCCTCCTTTAACTGGGGCACGCGTGCCGCCGCGCAGGGTCCGGATTTCACCATTTTGGGGCTTCCGCGCGAGGGCACGCTGGCCGAGGTGATCACGGTACCGGTGTGCCAATTGGCACCTAAACCCAAGCACCTGAGCTGGACGGAGGCGGCGGCCCTGCCGTTGGCGGGGCTCACGGCGTACCGCGCGTTGTTCAGTCGTGCGCGCCTCCAACCGGGAGAAAAGGTGTTGATCAGCGGGGTGGGGGGCGGTGTGGCCTCGTTGGCGCTGCAATTTGCCGTCGCGCACGGGGCGGAGGTGTACGTGACCTCGGGCCACGATGAAAAAATCGAGCGTGCGATCGGCCTCGGGGCGGCGGGCGGGTTTAATTATAACCACGCTGGTTGGGCCAAAACTGCGCTGCACGCGCACGCTGATCGGCTCTTCGATGTGATTGTGGATAGTGCCGGAGGTGAGTGGTTTGAGGCGCTGATCGACCTGGCGGCCCCGGGCGGGCGGCTGGTGTTTTTTGGCGCGACGAAGGGCAATCCGCCGACTTTGCCCCTGCGCAAGGTGTTTTGGCGGCAGCTATCGTTGCTCGGCACGACGATGGGCAGTCCGGCGGACTGGCGGGAGATGCTGGGTTTTGTGGGGCGGCACCGCATCGTGCCGGTGGTCAGCGCGGTTTTCCCGCTGGCGCGAGTGGACGACGCGTTTGCGCTGATGAAGCGCGGCGGCCAGTTCGGCAAAATCGTGGTCAGCATGTAGGCGGCCGAAACGCAGGCGGCTCAGAAAGTAGCGCAGACTTCCAGTCTGCTTCGATTTATCCGAACGCGGCTTCGGTTCAGCTCAGTCCACAGCAGACTTTCAGTCTGCGCTACTTGGTTTACCGGTTCCGCCGTCGTTGACTTGCTCTCGGAGGTTGCCTCAGAGGAGCGGGCGCATTGAGTGCCACGACGTGCGGATGCTTTTAACTCAACTCATTAGGCCATGAATCGCCTGGCGTTGCGCATGCTGTTTGGCGACCACGCCAAGTACCTGATGCTCATCAGCGGCATCACTTTTGCCGTGATTCTCATGGCGCAGGGCACCTCGCTGTTTTGCGGGCTCATGTCGTGGACCTTCGCCCCGTTGCGCAACATCCGTGTCCCCGTTTGGGTCGCCGATCCCAAGGTCGAACAGGTCAACGACAACAAACCCCTTCGCGACACCGACGTGAACCGAGTGCGCTCGGTCGACGGAGTCGCGTGGGCCGTGCCGCTTTATCAGGGCACCACCCAGGCCAGGCTCGCCGATGGCTCGGCCAAACTGATCACGCTCACCGGGCTCGACTCCACCACGCTGATCGGCGCGCCCACCGAGTTTTTGGCCGGTAACATCGAGGGCCTGCGCTTGCCCAACGCGGTGATCATCGACGAATACGGCGCGGAGCGGCTCAGCGATGGGCTCGGCCGCCGACTCGGGGTGGGCGACACGTTTGAGATCAACGACCGCGAGGCTCGCATCGTCGGGGTGTGCAAGGCCGCGCGCTCCTTCACCGGTGGGCCCTTTGTGTTCACCACCTACGACCGCGCGGTCGAATATGTGCCCAGCCAGCGTAAACTGCTCACTTTCGTGCTCGCCGCTCCAGCCGCCGGTATCGAGCCGCATGAATTGGCTCGCCGCATCGCCGCCGCCACCAGTCTGGCCGCCTACACCAATGACGAATTCATGTGGTCCACTATCTGGTGGTACGTGAAAAACACCGGCATCCCCATCAACGTCGGCCTGATCGTTACCATCGGGTTTATCATCGGCACCGTCATCTCGGGGCAGACCTTTTATTCCTTTGTGTTGGAAAACCTCCGC
>JBILJE010000199.1:0-5980 GCA_044377395.1 Rariglobus sp.
CACGGGGTGAACCGTGAGCCGGGGATCGGCGAGGGATTGCAACTGCTCGAAGGTTTCGCCGGTGGTGATAACCTCGTAAACGTAGTTGGGCATTACAGTCGGGGTGGCAGCGGGTTGCCCTGTTGGTCGGTGGTATAGACCGAGTGTGGATCAAACGCCTTTTCCTTTTCGAGGAAGGTCAGGTGGAAATCGGTGTCGGCGCCGGTGCGTGTAAGCGCGCGGAAAAAACAGGAGCGGTAGCCAACGTGGCAGGAGGCTCCGCCGTCTATCTTAACTTGGAGCAGCACAGCGTCCTGGTCGTCGTCGATGATCAACTTGACGACATGTTGGAAAAGGCCGGACTGCTCGCCCTTTTTCCAGAGTTTCTTGCGCGAGCGTGAATAGTAGTGGGCTAGGCCGGTCTCGATCGTGAGGGCCAGTGCTTCGGCGTTGATCCAACCCATCATGAGCACCTCTTTGGTGGCGTGGTCCTGGGTAATGCAAGGGATGAGGCCGCGATCATCAAACTTGGGCTGAAGGCGGTCGCCTTCTTCAATTTCAAACAAGGAGGTTTGGGGGAGGAATTTCATGGGTGAGTGGCGACTATAACAAAGTCGTCAAGGGGGGCGAACGAGCCAATCAGCGCGGGGCGGTGGCCAGGGTTTGGGAGAGCATGGTGCGGGTGACTGCGCACCCGGGACGGGTGAGTTTCCAGCGCATGGATACGCCCTCGGCGAAGACCGCGATGATGGTCTCGAGCAAGGGGCAACCGGGGTCGCGGCAGGCAAGTTCGTTGATCGACACAACGTCGCCTTCGGCCAGTTGAAGGATGTCGCGGGTCCATTGTTTAATGGCGCGCAGGTGTTCGGGCGGGCAGCGCAACGCGTCCACGGATTCGGAGTCGCCACCCGGCACGGGCACGAAGACATGGCCGGGGCTGCGTTCGCCGAGATAGCGGGCGGTGGGTTTAGTTGAAGGAACAACAACGTCGCCACGTAGAATCGCGGCGCGAAAAACGTTCAGGCACTCGATCCAGTTTTCAGTGGAAATGGGGATGGGCACTTCTTGGCCGTGGAGAAGGCGGGTGCCGGTGTAGAGGTTGGCGGGTTGCTGGATGAGTTCCTCGTACAGGCTTTGCAGGAAGTACCCCTCGATGTCGGTGCCCCAGTCTGGAAGCGGGCCATCCGTTGATTCGGCCAGAGCGGCGTCAACAATGCGTAGCAAGTGCGAGGGAGTGGGGTGAAGGCCAAGTCGCGGCCCGGTAGCGAGGGTTTCGGCGCAGACCTGGGTGAGGCGGCGCACAGCGGCGAGCAAGTCAGCCGAGGAGGCGGGTTTTGATTTAAGCGGAGGTGCCTCGGCCGGTAACGCGCACGCGGTCACGTGTAGGTGCACCTTGTCGGTGGGCGTGTGGAGGTGGACAGGCAGACGGGGTGAAGGGGCATCGTCGCCTGGGGCTGGGTTAAAGTTGAAGCGGGGGCGCATGGGCGTGGTTGTCCAAGAACGATTATTCCGCGGTGTTTACCCTGTCACGCGTACCAGAGAAGCTGCTTGGGAAAACCAGCCCATCACGGCATGCAGGTGTGCTTCACCGTAAAGCCGGGTGAAGTCGCGGGTGTGGGGGTTGGCGGGGTCGCGCAGCGCTGCAAGTCGCTCCGCGATAAACTCGGCGCTCAGCGGTTGGCGGCAGTCGTGCTCGATGCAGTGGCGCCAGTCGGCGTATGTAGCTGGGATGTTCAAGGTGGGTATGCGTTGCACTTTAGCAAAGTCGTCAATGGGGGGGGGCGACAGTTTGCTAAAGTGCGGGTGCAGTGAGGTTATTTTACGGCTTAGACTAGGCAGGCGCGGAAGCCCGCGTTGAGGGCTTCACGGTCAAGATTTCGGCCAATGAAGATGAGCGTGTTGGTACGTGGAGAGTTGCCCCAGGGGCTGTCTAATTTTCCGTCGAAGAGCATGTGAACACCTTGGAAAACCAGGCGATTGGGGGATCCCTTGACCGCAAGCACACCTTTGCTTCGGAAGATGTCGTTGCCTTTGGTGCGGAGCAGCTCGCCGATCCAGGTGTTGAGTTTTTCGCCGTCGAGTTCGCCAGGCGAGGTGATGCCAACGGAGCCAACCTCGTCGTCGTGTTCGTGATCGGGTTTGAAGCAGTTCGACCAAACCGGCGTCATCGTGGTGTCGCCGCTTTGAATACTGGCGTTGAACTCTTCGGGGTGGTGCTGGGTAAACACCACATGGAGGCCTGTCTCCGTGATGGTGATCGGGTAGGTTGCGGGAAACGCTGGGAAGAGCAGGCGCTGGAGTTCGCCGCACGGGCGCAAGGGCATGCCGGGAAGGATAGCCGTCTCAGTGGAGGAGAAGAGTAACACGGCCGCCTCACGAGCGGCTGCCAGGTCGGCCTCGCTGAGGCTGCGCACGGGGAAAAGGGCGATGTCCATCTCCGGGTCAGGGCCTTCGTTGACGATGAGGTGCGAGGTTCCGGCGGGCAGTGAGTAAACTCCGCCCCACTCAAAGGGGTATTCGGGTTCGAGGAATTGGGGGGCGATTTCAAGCGCCCGGGACAGGTTGAAGCCGCCGACGTTGAGCACGGCTGCAACGGGGACGGCCGCATCTTGGGTGCGGTGTAAGCGGGCCGCTATGTTCATCTTTTTGAGGCGCTGCTCCAGTGCCTCGAGTTCGCTCGGGGCGACGAGGTCAGTCTTGTTCAGCAGGATGACATCGGCGAAGGCGATCTGGGCCTTGGCTTCGGGTGCGTTATCGAGGTGCTGGATGAGGTGCTTGGCGTCAACCACGGTGACGATGGCATCGAGCCGGTAGTGAACCTTCATCTCCTCGTCCGTGAAAAAAGTCTGGGCCACGGGGCCGGGGTCGGCGAGTCCAGTGGTCTCGATGATGATGCCATCGAGGGGGGTGGTGCGTTTTGTTAAGCGGGCGAGGATGCGCAGAAGGTCGCCACGCACGGTGCAACAGATGCAGCCATTATTCATCTCAAAGAGTTCTTCCTCGGCTTGAATAACGAGCTGGTTGTCCACGCCGACCTCGCCGAACTCATTTTCGATGACGGCGATTTTTTTGCCGTGTTTTTCGGTAAGAATATGGTTCAGGAGCGTGGTTTTTCCGGAGCCAAGAAAGCCGGTGATGACGGTTACGGGGATGCGATTGGGGATGATCATGTTCAGGTAAGTGTGCGTGGAAAAGGGTTAACCCCGGCTCGTCGATTCTGAGCGCAAGCCGGGGCAGGGATGAATCGGGGCGGGTTTAGAATTCCGCGCCGAGAGTGAGGTAAACGCTGCGAGGGCGGGTGGGGCCGTAAACGTAGGTCGGGTCGCGGTCCTCGCCGCTGTTGTCGAGGTCGTCCTGGTATGAATCGAGAATGTTTTTAAGTCCAAGGCCGGCTTTCCAACGCGTGTTGGATTTGCCGATTTGGAATGCGTAGGATACCCCGAGGTCCACCTCGTAAAAGGCGTCGGTGCGGCGGAAGCGTTCGCCCTCCTCGCCGACGGCGAGCATGTTGCCGGTGTAGTTGAGTGAGATAAAGGTCTCCCATGGTCCGGTGTGGTGGGTGAGGCTGAGCATGCTGGTCCACTCAGGGCGTTTGATGAACTCATCGGTGGTCAGGCCGGTGACACGCTCGATGGGTTGGTCAAAACGAGCGTGGATGTAGCTCACGCTGCCTTCGAGCTTGAGGCCCTCGGTGAGGATCCAGTTGAAGCCGTTTTCCCAGAAGAAAACCTTGGATTCCGGGCCGTTCGTGCGCAGCCAAATGTCGTTGTCGCCGGAAACCGTGCCGGAGTCATCAATATCGAAGGTGTCAGCGAGTTGGGTGTAATAAACCGTAGAGCTGAGCCCGACTTTGCGCTTGAATTGAGCCGGATACCACTCGGCACCGAAGCTGTAAGTGTTGGCGCTTTCCTGTTTGAGCCCAGGGGCGTTGCGGATGCTGACGGTGCCGCCGATGTGGGCGTCCTCGTTGTAGGCGCCAGGGGCGTTAAAGCCGGCGGCGTAGCTGGTCCGGAGGATGAAGTCGTTGACCGGCTCGTAGCGCAGGGCGAGACGAGGGGAATAGACGGTGCCATCCACGTTTTGGTGTTCGTCGGCGCGGATGCCGGGCACGATTTCCACTTTGCGCGTCACCGACCAGATGTCCTGTGCGAAGATTCCGTAAGTGGAAAATTGATCAAAGGTGTTGGCGATGGTCGGATCGTTGGGACGGGAATCGGAGAGTTTTTCCTGACGTGCCTGCACGCCACCAACCAGTTCATGGTCATTGATGACTCGACGCACGGAGGTATCGACGAAGAAGACCTCATTGAGCGTAGCGCCGACCACACGGCGCCCCGCCGCATTAATGGCGGCTGCGTTTGCGGGGGATGAAGCGTAAGCGGCAAGGGCAGCCGACTCGCCGGCCGTGGGGTTTTCCTCGTCAACAAAGGCCGGATTACCGTCTTCCTGAAAGGCGGTGTATTCGTAGTCGCTCCGAGCTCCATAGTGGGAATCGCGGTGGATACGGGTGTAAGCGCCCTTCATCTCATAAGAAAAGTCCGGGGTGATTTCATTTTTCCAATCCAGTCCGAACGTGTGGATCTGGTGCTTGAGAGACTCCGCGACGCGCGATTGTTCTTCCGGCAGGTTGAATTGGTCACCGCCCCGGTGCGCTTGATCGAGATACTGGTAGGTGGCTTTCAGCGAGGCTGTATCCGACGGGTTATGGAAAACCTGAAGACCCACCACATTGTTGCGGAACTCGGGAATCTCGGTGAAACCGTCCGTGGTCAGGTCGATTCCGTCACGGTCGGTGTAGAGGCCGTAAACGGTGACCGCCGTCTTGTTATTGGCGAGCGGGCGAGACACGCGGAAGGTGGCCTCGCGGTTGAGCGCGTTGCTGGGAAGAAACTCCAAGGTGGAGCTGAAACGGGTAACCGGTGCCGTAGGCTTCTCAGTGATGAGATTGACCACGCCTGCGATGGCTTCGGGGCCGTAGAGGACGGAGGAGGAGCCCTTTACCACCTCGATGCGGTCGATGAATATAGCCGGAAAAAGCGATGCCCCGTAGACTTTGGCGAGCCCCGGATAGAGTGGGGCACCATCAAAGAGTATCGCCGTATAATCGGTCGATAAGCCGAGGAGCTGAATCTGGTTCATGCCACAGTTTTGGCAGTCGTTTTCGAAGCGAACGCTTGGCATAAGCCGGAGGCTGTCGGCGAGGGTGACCCCGCCGCGCGATTCAATTTCGGCAGCCGTGAAGATGTCGGTCTTAACCGGTGAATCGGTGAGACTGCGCGGGGTGCGCGTACCGGTTACGGAGATGGGGTCCAGGAGGATGCTTTCCTCGTTGGCGGGGGCGTATGTTTCCGGCGTATGTGCCGTGCTAGCGGACGGGAACCACACTAGCGCGGTGAGGAGCGCCTGGGTGATTTTTAAGGAAGAGAATCGAGACATGGAAAGAGTAAGTTGCAAATGAGTGCGTAGGAAGGTCGCGGACCGGCGGATACACCGACGGTCAGGAGCGAGAACCGCGAAGTCGGGCTCAGCCGGTTAGACGCGGGAGTGAATGAAAGATGCTTGAAATCAGCCTGTGCGAACCGGCGGTCCACAGGGGGGCGGGAGCAATCCTTCCGCCTTTGATTTAAACCGTATGGAATACGGCGGGTGATTTATTAACCGATTATCCGTAAGTATAATTACGGAAAGGTTTGGGGCCGCAGCAGGGGTAAACCCGGCGCGGAAAAGCATGGCGACGCAATCGTCGTTTTCCGGTTCGAGATCGCTCGGGCGATGCGGTTCGTGATCGTGACAGGCTTGAGTCGCGTGAGACGGATGCGGCAGATGTTCGCGGGCCTTTTCGTGAGGGCAAAAAAAGGCATGGAGGCTCGGCGAGACCGACATGAGTCCGGCGAGGATCACCAAGGCTATGCACGCCCAAACGAGACCCTGCGCCGAAGTGGAAAGGCGGTGGGGGCGGGTTGTTGGGGTGCTCGAACTCATGGATGCGAAAAGTTCAGCA
>JBILJE010000016.1:0-20807 GCA_044377395.1 Rariglobus sp.
ATACCAAAAGCTAAATGGTTTTAGACTTTGTTTGGTTAAGGGAGGGACGACCTCCGTGTCGTCCGTGCCTCGATCTAGACCACACGGAGGTGGTCCCTCCCAAAGTCTAAATTCAAAGAGACGTTGGTATGAAAACGTAGCGCAGGCGTGCCGTCTGCTCGGCGTTCAAGCCCCAAGCCCCAAGCCCCAAGCCCCAAGCCCCAAGCCCCAAGCCCCAAGCCCCAAGCCCCAAGCCTCAAGCCAGTTTTTGGCCGAGTTCGGCGAGCACCTGCATGACGAGCTGCTCGGGCTCAAGGAGGCGGCCGGCACCCTCTTCGCCGCAGGCCAGCGGGCCGCTGCCGGTGGGAAGTACGCGCACCCCAAGAGCGCTGAGTTTGGCAAGCGAGGCCTGGGTGAGTGGGTGCTCGAACATGGCGACATTCATCGCGGGAGCGATCCACCACGGCTTTTTCTGCAGCTCCCAAGCCAGGAACAGGCTGCCAACCAGGTCGTCGGCCAGGCCGTTGGCGAGCCGGTTGATCGTATTGGCGGTGGCGGGGGCGACCAGCGCGAGGTCGGCCCAACGGGCGAGGTTAATGTGTTCCATGGCCCGGCCCGGCTCCCACATGTCGCTGGCCACGGCTTGGCCGGTGAGGCCCTCCAGAGTCGCTTTGCCGACGAATTGCAGCGCGGCGGGCGTGGCCACCGTGCGCACCTCGACGCCCGCCTGCACCAGCCGCGAAATCGCGAAGCAGGCCTTGTAGCACGAGATCGAGCCGGTGAGGAAAAACAGCAGGCGGGGTTTGCGGGAGGTGGTCATGGGCGGATAACGGTGGACGGAGTCGGATTCGGAAGCGGAAGCGGAAAAGTTACACAGAGGGCACGAGAGGTGGCACGGAGGTCACGGAGTAGGGCAGCGGCGGTAAAGGCTCGAAAAGTAGCGCAGACTTCCAGTCTGCCTGGGTGTAACGGGTTTCCGGATCTAAGCAGACTGGACGTCTGCGCTACTTTTTCGGGTTTAGTAAGATTCTTTTTGGCTCGGGAAACTGCCGTCGGCGACGGCTGCGGAGTAAGCGTTCAGGCCGCTCGCCACTGCGCTACCAGCGTCGGCGAACGCGCGCACGAAGCGCGGCGAGAACCCGGGGTTGAGGCCGAGCAGGTCATGAAACACCAGCACCTGTCCGTCAGTGTGATGGCCTGCGCCGATACCGATCACCGGAATTGCCAAGGCTACCGTGATGATTTGGGCGACTTCACTTGGCACGCATTCGAGCACCACTCCGCAGGCTCCCGCCGCTTCGGCGGCGCGGGCTTGGGTGATGAGCGCCTCGGCAGCGGCCTCGGTCTTAGCCTGCACCTTGTAACCGCCGAGGCCGTTAACCGACTGCGGAGTCAGCCCGAGGTGGACGATCACCGGCACGCCGGATTCGACTAGATGGCTAACGACATCGGCATGACCGTCGATTCCCTCAATTTTAACCGCGTGGGCGCCGGCGCGCATCAGCAGTACGGCGCACTCGACGGCGGGCACGATGCCCTTGCGGGCGGCGAGGAAAGGGAAGTCGGCGATGATAAACTTGGTACCGGCCAAGCCTCGGGCGACAGCAGCGGTGTGGCGCGCGATGATTTCGGGGGTGGCAGCGAAGGTCGTCGCGTCGCCATCGATGACCGTGGCGACGCTGTCGCCGACGAGCACGCAGTCGACGGGCGAAGCGGCCAAAAAGCGGGCCTCCCACGCCGTGTAAGCGGTGGACATACTGATACGGCCCTGACCCTTGCGGGCTTTAAATTCGAGGACGGTTTTCATGCGAGGCGGCGACTGTCGCAGCTCGCTGGCAAAAGCCAACTCCGCTGTTGGGGCGGTTCGAGGCTTGGCTTGCGGACTGGTTTAAGCATCTGGCTATAAGTGGAAGACTAATACCAACGTCTCTTTGGATTTAGACTTTGGGAGGGACCACCTCCGTGTGGTCTGGATCGAGGCACGGACGACACGGAGGTCGTCCCTCCATTATCCAAACAAAGTCTAAAACCATTTAGCTTTTGGTATAATGGAGGAGTTAGCGCAGCAGCGGGCTGAGCGTTTTCCACATGTTCTCCGCCACGATCAGGTGGCCGGCGGTGTTGGGATGCACACCATCGGCCAGGTTGAGCTCAACCTCACCGCCCACCCCCTCCAATAAAAACGGCAACAGAGTGGCTTGGTTGGCTTCGGCGAGCGCAGGGAAAATGGCGGCAAATTTTTGCCGGTAATCCTCCCCCATGCTCACGGGCATCTGCATGCCGGTGATGATGATTTTAACCGCCGGGTTTTTGCCGCGCACCCGGTCGATGATAGCTTGTAGGTTTGTGGCGGCTACGGACGGGGGCAAACCGCGCAGGCCATCGTTGCCGCCGAGTTCGAGGACGAAAATATCGACGGGCACTCGCAGCACCCAGTCGATGCGGCGCAGCCCGCCGGCGGTGGTTTCCCCGCTCAGGCCCGAGTTGATGACGCGGTAGGGCAGGGCGGCGGCGGTGATCTTTTGCTGAATGAGTCCGGGAAACGCCTGTGTGCTGGCATCGTCGAGGCCGTAACCGGCGGTGAGGCTATCGCCATAAAAGAGGATGGTTTTGGGCGCGGGTTCGGCGGCCAGCAGCGTCGCGACTCCAAGCGCGATGGAAACGAAGAGCGAAATGATAATGTTCATCGGGTTGCGAAACGGTTGGAGGGCGTTTGGGTCATGCCCCAATCATGAGTGAACACCCCATTTTAAAAGTCGAGCGGCTCAGCCAAACCTACCCGACCGCCGCCGGTCCGATCACGGTTTTGCATGACGTGAGTTTTGCCCTGAGTGCCGGGGAGAGTCTGGCCATCGTCGGGCCGTCGGGCAGCGGCAAAACAACCTTGCTCGGGCTGTGTGCGGGGCTTGACCGGCCCAGTGGTGGCGAGGTGGCGATTGCGGGTGAGGCGCTTGGCGGACTCGGCGAGGACGAGCGCGCGCGGGTGCGCAACCAGCAGGTCGGCTTTGTATTTCAAAACTTTCAGCTGATCCCGACGCTCACAGCGCTGGAAAACGTGCTGGTGCCGCTGGAGCTGCGCGGGGAAAGCGGGCGCGAGGGCGAGGCGCGGGCGCTGCTGGAGCGGGTGGGGCTGGGGGCGCGCGAGGGGCATTATCCGATCCAGCTTTCGGGCGGAGAGCAGCAGCGGGTGGCGCTGGCGCGGGCGTTTATCAACACCCCGAAGATCCTGTTTTGCGACGAGCCTACGGGTAACCTCGATGGCGCGACCTCGCATGCGATGGTCGAATTGATTTTCGGGTTAAACCGAGAAGCGGGCACGACGCTGGTGCTGGTTACGCATGATCTGGAGCTGGCGAAAAAATGCGGCCGAGTGCTGCGCCTGCGCGACGGTCGCGTGGTCGATTGAGGGAAAAAGGAAGATGAGGTTTTGCCCACGAAACACACGAAATGACACGAAAACATCAGACTACGATCCGCTCCCACTGCAACTTGGGGTAGTGGCCAAAGTTAACCAATAGCCCGAGCCGGAATCCGGTGGCGTTAAGATAGTTCAGCACTTGAGCCCGGTGTTCATCCGTCAATTCGGAGACCGCTTTTAGTTCCACCAATACATTCCCATAACAAATCAAGTCCGCCTTGTACGTCTGCACCAGGGGGTGGCCCTTGTACCGAAGCGCAATTGTTTTTTGCGCTTCGAAGTTAACTCCCTGCATCCCCAGCTCCAATTGCAGGCACTCCTGAAAAACTGACTCCAAGAATCCACAGCCTTTCTCCTTATAAACCTCAAAGCATGCTCCAATGATTTTATACGATTCCTGTGCTTGGATGATTTCCGTCATGGTTTTTCTTTCGTGTTATTTCGTGTGTTCCGTGGGCAACAAATCCGTCTTCCCCGGTTCGCAGGGTAGTTCCACAACCTCCCCTTCAGTTCCGTGGGCAATTCTATGAATTTCATCCTCAAAATGGCCTGGCGCGATTCGCGCACTTCACGCCGTCGGCTTGCGCTGGTTTCGCTTTCGATCGTGCTCGGCGTGGCCGCTCTGGTCGCCATCGGCTCGTTCAGCGCCAACTTGCGCCACGCCATCGACGCCCAAGCCAAGTCGCTGCTCGGGGCCGATCTCGCCGTCAATTCGCGCTCCGCGATCTCCGCCGAGGCGCAGGCCTTTCTCGCGGGGCTGGGCGGCGAACAGGCCAGCGAGGTCTCGTTCGCTTCCATGGTGGTTTTCCCCTCAGCGGGTAACCAGACACGGCTCGTCACCGTGCGCGGGTTGACGGGTGGGTATCCGTTTTATGGGGAGGTGAAAACGAGTCCGCCGGGCGCGATGGCTCGCCTGCCGCAGGGTGACGTGGTGGTGGTGGAGGAAACGCTGCTGCGGCAGTTTGGCCTCAAGGTCGGCGATCCCCTCAAGTTGGGTGAAAAGGTGTTTAGCATCGCGGCCGGGTTGGAGCAGTTACCGGGCGACTCCGCGGCGGTGGCCACCCTTTCGCCGCGCGTCCTGGTAGCGCGTGCCGCTTTGGCGGATACGGGGCTGCTGCAGCGCGGTTCGCTGGTGCGTTACCGGGAGTATTTTAAGTTCGGCCCCAAGGTGGACGCGGATGCGCTGGTCGCGGAACAACGCGCGCGCTTTCTTGAGCTTCGGCTGGACGTGGACACGGTAGCGGATCGCCGGCGCGAGCTGGGGCAGGCGCTGCAAAACGTGCAGGGGTTCCTGAGTCTGGTGGGGTTCGTGGCGCTGGTGCTGGGTGCGATCGGGGTGGCCAGCGCGGTGCATGTGTATGTGCGGCAGAAAATCGCCACGGTGGCGGTGTTGCGCTGCCTGGGGGCGAGCGCGTGGCAGAGTTTTGCGGTGTATCTGGTGCAGGGGCTTGCGCTGGGTTTGGGCGGCGCGCTGGCGGGCTCGGCGGTGGGGGTGGCGGTCCAGTTGGGGTTGCCGCCGTTGGTGCGGGGGCTGCTGCCGTTTGACGTGGAGTTTTTTGTGGCGTGGGCGGCGGTCGTGCGCGGCTTGGCGGCGGGTGTGCTCGTGGGCGGGTTGTTCACCCTGCTGCCATTGCTAGCGGTGCGACGGGTGTCGCCGCTAGTGGCCATACGCTCAGCGTTTGCCGAGCGTACGGGAACGGGCGACCCGCTGCGGTGGGCGGTTTTTGCGGCGATCGGGCTGGCGGTGGCTGGTTTCGCGGTTTGGCAAACGCAGCGCTGGTCGTGGGGGCTCGGGTTTGCCGGGGCGCTGGCGGTGAGTTTCGGGTTATTGGCGGCGGCGGCACGCGGGGTGGCATGGGCGGCGCGCCGGTGGCTGCCCAAACCTCTGCCTTACGTTGTGCGTCAGGGCGTGGCTAACTTGCACCGGCCCAACAACCGCACCGTGCTGCTGTTGCTCTCGCTGGGGCTGGGCACGTTTTTGCTGCTCACGCTCACCTTGGCGCGCGAAACCTTGCTCAGCCAGATTCGCAGCACCGAGGGCGGGGCGCGCCCCAATCTGCTGTTCTTCGATATTCAGGACGACCAGTTCGCGCCGTTGGAGGCGTTGCTCGCCGCCGAGGGCGCGCCGGTGCTGTCGAGCGCGCCCATCGTTACCATGCGATTGCTCAGCCTGAAGGGGCGGAAAATCGAGGCGATGCTCAAGGACAGCTCGGTGGCTATTCCCGCGTGGACGCTCCGGCGCGAGTACCGTTCGACCTACCGAGGCTCGCTCTCAGCGACCGAAACACTGGTTGCGGGGAGCTTCACAGGCCGTGTCGCCGGTGGCGGCATGGGCAACGCAATGGACAACGCGGCCGCCACCACTGCGGGCGGAAATGGGGTGGTTAACGAGGCGGTTATCCCCATTTCCATGGAGGAAAAACTCGCCCGCGACATGCAGCTTGGGCTGGGCGACGAGGTGGAGTTTGACGTGCAGGGCGTGCCGCTAAAAACGCGCATCGAGAGCCTGCGGCGGGTGGACTGGCGGCGGATGTCGCCCAATTTCTTTGTACTGTTCCCCGAGGGCGTGCTGGAGGGTGCGCCGAAGTTTTTTGTGGTGGCGACGCGGGCGGCGGATGCGGCGGAATCGGCGCGGGTGCAGCAGGCGGTGGTCGCCGCGTTCCCGAACATTTCGGCGCTCGATCTGGCCCTGGTGCTTAAAACCTTGGACGGGATTTTCGAAAAGGTGCAGTTCGTGGTGCAGTTCATGTCCTTGTTCACCGTGGCGACGGGGCTGATCGTATTGGTCGGCGCGGTGGCGACGGGGCGGTTTCAGCGGATCCAGGAAACGGTGTTGCTGCGCACGTTGGGGGCTTCGCGGGCGCAGCTTGTGCAGATCCAGTTGGTCGAAAACATGGTTCTCGGCGTGCTCGGGGCGCTGGTGGGGGGCGCGCTGGCCTATGGCGCCAATGCGGCGCTGGCGGTGTGGGTGTTCAAGGCGCCGGTTATCCTGCCGCTTGCGCCGCTGCTGGGCGCGGTGGTGGTGGTGACCGGGGTGACGGTGGCGACGGGGTGGTGGTCGGGGAGGGGCATCACGCGTCACCCGCCGCTGGAGGTGCTGCGCCAGGAGGCGTGAGGGGCGGCGGCGGATGCATTTGGGAAACACCTTGAGCGCACGCTCAAGGCCACGAGGAGTGCATCCGGGAGGCGTGAGCCGACGGATGCCTTTGGGGAACACCTTGAGCGCACGCTCAAGGCCACGAGAAGTGCATCCGAGAGGCGTGTGGGGCGGATGCCTTTGGGGAACACCTTGAGCGCACGCTCAAGGCCACGAGGAGTGCATCCGGGAGGCGTGAGCCGACGGATGCCTTTGGGGAACACCTTGAGCTCACGCTCAAGGTCACGAGGAGTGTATCCGAGAGGCGTGAGCCGGCGGATACCTTTGGGAGACACCTTGAGCGCACGCTCAAGGCCACGAGGAGTGCATCCGAGAGGCGTGTGGCTTTGAGCGTGAGCTCAAGGATGACGTCTCAACTTCAACGCTAATGAATATTACTCCTCAGCCGCCGGTTTCTTCGCACGCGGTTTGGCGGTGCCACCGGTTTTTTTGACCGCGCTTTTGGCTGCCTTGGCGTTGAGCCAAACCGAACCGTCCTTCGGGTTTTTGTTGAGCCAATAAATCTCCTCGGCCTGCACCACAAAGGCGGGCTTGTGCTCTGCGGTGGCGGGCAACGCCAGCCCCAGTTCGGTGAGCGTGGTCAACAGAAGCTGCAGGTCCTGCCCCACGGTTTTCGCCAGATAGCCGGTTTCGGCGGACACCCCGCTGCCGCGTTTGTTCGGCTTGAGCAACAGGCGCAGCGCCGTAAGCGCCGCCGCTCCGGCCGACGGCCGCGAGGCCTTGCGCGCGGACTGCTTTGCCTCCGGCTCGACGGGCGACTCGGGCGTCGGCACCGGGGGCATCGGGGGCATCGGCTCGGCTGCCTCGTGCTGCGTGGCGGGCGCTTCGGCCGGCTCGGCTGAGCCGGTTTCGACCGCTGGAACGCTGGCTTCGGGCGCCTGCTCGCGTGCGGGCTCTTGAGACCGCTCGGGTGCCGGTGTTTCGCTCGATGCCGCGGTTGCGCCCGGAGCCTGGAGTTGGGCCAAAGGCGGAACGGCGTCGGTTGTCTCGGCTGGGTTCGCTTCGGGGTTAACCGTCACCTCGGGGTTGGTGCTCGACCCGGCGCTGGAGTTGGCGGTCGTTTCGCCTGGGGGTTGGGCCGAATGCGCGGCGGGGGCCTCGTCGCCGTTGATCCAGATGGCGCCACGGGGATCTTTGTTTAACCAGTACACGTAGGCCCCAAGGGTGGTCTTGATGGTCTTGTCGGTGGAGTTTTCCGGCACCGGCAGACCCGTGGCGGCTAGAGCGGCGACGAGTTCGGCTTCGGTATGTTTAAGAGCGCGGGCGAGGAACACCGTGCTCCCTGAATAGCCGGGGCCACGACGGTTGCGGCGCATGAGCGGGCGGATCGCAGCCAGCAACTCTTCGCCGTGCGGCAACGGGGCCGCAGCGGGATCGGTGGGGTGCGCGGCTTCGGTAGAAGCTTGTACGGCGCCTTCGCTCGCTGCGGCGAGCGGGGCTTCGACGCCGTTGAGCTGGGGCTGGGTCGGGTCAGCGGTAGACGCCGACTGGAAGGACTCGGCTTGGGCTGCCTTGGCCTGCGCGGCGGCGGCTCGGGCGGCGGCCTGGGCTGCTTGGGCTGCTTCGCGAGCTGCCTGGGCGGCGAGGCGACGGGCTTCGTTTTCGGCTTGTTGCGCAAGACGGCGGGCCTCGTGTTCGGCGCGGCGGGCCGCCTGTTCGGCTTCGCGGGCGATGCGCTCGGCTTCGCGCTTGGCTTTCTCGGCCTGCTCGGCGGCGGCTTCCTCGACGAGCAACGCGGCGGCCGGATCGCTCGGGTCGAGTTTCTTGCCGGCCACGACGCGGTAAACCGGACGTGGTTTTTCGCGGGTGTTGATGAACAGCTCGTGGCGGTTGTTCAGGTTCAGCCAGTATAGGTCGCCCTCGAATTCAATGTATTCGGGTTCGGCATTCTCGGTTTCGGGGATGGCAAAACCGCACTCCTTGAGCGCGCCGATCATGTCGCCCTCGGTCTGTTCCCAGCGCTTGGCGAGGAAGGTCACGCCGACGGATTGGCCGTTGCCGCGCTGGTTTTTGCGCAGGTGCGGTTTGATCGCCTCGAAGAAATTGGGCAGGTCGTCGTCGTAGTTATCCCACTCGTCGAGGTCCTCGCCGGCGTGGGCGTCGGGGTCGCTGTCGCGCTCGGTGTCGCGCAGTTTGCGGTGCGTTTCCTCGGTGGCAGCGCGTTCGGAGATGAGTGTCGAGGGCTGCTCGGCGGCGGCATCGCTGGTCGCGGTGTTGCCCTGGAACTTGGCGGCGAACTCGGCGCGCAGTTTGTCGGCCTCGATTTTGGCTGCGGCTGCGGCGGCGCTTTCCAAGGTCCAGTCGCGCAAGGTGGTGCGGCGGGCGACCCCGTTAAAGGCCAAAGCGTTATTAGGTAGATTCTGGTAGCTGATGATCTCCCACTCGTCCTTGCCGAGCTGGTTGAGGTAGGACTCCAGGAGAGCGGAGGTCGCAAAGCCATGCGGGCCGCTGGTGATGTGCTTATATTCCCAAAGTGACATAAAAAATGGTGTGCGGGGTAGCGCGGGTAACGCATCCCAAATGCCCAACCCGTTGCCGAGCCTATAATGTGCGCAGCTACTTGGTGACTGCCGCCAAAAACCACTCCAGCGCATACCACGATAACTGCCCCGACGGCCCGCGCGGATTGAAGTCACAGGCGTGGGTCGCCCACGGCAGCGACACCAGCGCGTTGGGCACCCCGAGGGTGTCGAGCTTGCTGTGCAGCCGCGCGCTCAACTGGTGCCACACCAACGAGTCCTGATGGCCGTGAACGAGCAGGGTGGGCACCGCGTTTTCCCGGTTTACGATGAGGTAACCCGAAGAGGTGCGATACGCCTCCGGTGCGCTCTCCGGCGGGCCGCCGAGGAATTGGCGCAGGATCTTGATCGCGTTGAGCCAGTCGTCTTCGCGCGAAATCCCCCATTCGAACACCTGATCGTTGGGGCCGTAAAAGGAGACCGCCCCGCGCACCGGCAGCTCCTTGCGTCCGTAGGCGAGGGCGGTGGCCAGTTGCCCGCCCGCCGAACGCCCCATCAGCACTAGGCGCGTGGGGTCGATCGCCAGCGCTGCGGCGTGGACGCGCAAGTGGTTAATCGCACAAACGATATCCTCTGCCTGGCCCGGCCACACAGTTCCCGGGGCGAGTCGATAACTCACCGCCGCCACCGCATAGCCGCAGTGGGCGAGGTGGTGGTTCAAGTCGGGCAACTGGTGCCGGTCGCCCGCCTCCCAGCTGCCGCCGTGGATCATCACCACACAAGGCGCCGGCCCTGCACGCCCCTCAGCTCGGTAAAAATCCAGCGCCAGCCCGCCGGTGATCGTGTAGGTTTCCACCACCACCACCGGATACCTCGGAGCAATCAATCGGCTGAACGAAAATGGTGGGTGGTCCATGTCCACCGGACCAAATGCGGTCGTCAGTTTTTCCGGTAAGCCACGGCTAATCCATGCGGCCTGCAGCACCGGCCTGAGCAGTGCCAGCACGCCAACCCCGCTCAGCAGCAGAATTGCGTTGCTCCACGGGCCGCCGTCCCACCAAGCCGCCGCACCCGTTAGCAGCGGCACCGCTGCAAGAAAATGGCCAAATTCACCGGTAATGACGGCGGTTTTCCAAAGCGCCAATGTGGGCACTCGCCACCAGGTGATCGAGGCGACCCCCGCCCAGACCATGGCCAAAATAAAGAGGAGTCCGTACCACACGGGCCAATGTACGAACCCTCGTCGGCCGCAGCAAATGGCGGCGACGAAATTAGCTCCGTGTTACAGCCCACTCGTTTTCACGTTTTGGCGCTTAGGTTATTGGCTTATGTAACCCCTTGACGCCTCGCCCCTACGCACTGCTGCCATCTACGCTTTCCTGCGTTTCTGCGCCAACGGTAGGCGCAACACCACCCGGGTACCTTTGCCAACGCGACTGCTCACCTTCAGCCCGCCCCCCATGTGCACCGCCCGCTCGCGGATACTCAGTAGCCCGAACCCACCATCGGCAGTCTCAACCTGCCGACGCGTGCGGACGCCCTTGCCATTATCGTCCACCGTCAGCACCAGTTCGCCGGCCTCCATATTCAGACCAACCTCCACCACCTGCGCTGCGGCGTGTTTACCCACATTGATTAAAAACTCGCGCGCGGAACGGAGCACCAGTTGCGCCACCTTTTCCGGCACCGACTTGTGCCCGATCTCAACACTGACTCGCACCGCTATGCCGAAACGCTGCGCCTGTTGATCCCCCAGATTTTGCAGGGCGGCCGCCAACCCCAGTTCACGGAGCAGGGGTGGACTGAGCTGCGCCATTAGGCCGCGGGCCTCCTTCAACGCCGTCTCCACCAAAGCACACACCGCGCCCAAGGCCGGCGGGGCCACCGCGCCCCCGAGATCCCGCGTCAATTCCCCGAGTTGCATGCGGCACAACGCCAGGGTTTGCCCCACTAGATCGTGCACCTCGCAGGCCAGCTTCAGCCGCTCCTCCGCCTCAGTGTGCATCAGCCGCTCAGCCAGCACTTGAAGCTTACGCTTCTGCCTCAAGATCCGCGCCTGCTCCTTGCGCTGGCGGGTCACGTCCTCCTGAACCCCGATGTAATGCGTCAGCACACCTTGTTCATCGATGACCGGCGTCAGACTCAGGTCGCTCCAAAACAGCGTCCCGTCCTTGCGGTAGTTGCGCAGGGTAACTTGTACCGGTTGCCCAGCCTCCCGCGCCGCACGGATGGTTTTAACCCCCGCCTGCTTGCGATCCATCCCCTGCATCAACCGGCAATTGCGGCCAATTAACTCATCGCGACTGTACCCGGTCATCGCTTCGAAGGCCTGGTTTACATACACCAGAGGCAGGTCCGGCTTGCGGGCATCGGCTATCGTGAAGCCGTGGCGCGCGTGGCTCAGGCAGCGTCGCAAGACCTCGATTGGGAGGAGGTGCGGCATCGGCTCAGAGTTGCGCGATGCCCTCACGCAGAGCGATGCGCGTGAGATCGGCCAGAGTGCCGGCGTTGAGCTTGCGCTGGAGGTTGGCGCGGTGCACGTCGACGGTCTTCGAGCTCAGCTGGAGCGAAAAAGCGATCTCCTTGGCGGTGGCGCCCTCGGCGAGCATTTGCAGCACCTCGCGCTCGCGTGGCGTGAGCGAACCGGTCAACCCGGCTACATCCCCATCGAGTTCGCCAAGCTGAGGACTAAAATAAGCCTCTCGCCGACTGGCGGCGGCGATCGCAAGCGGGAGTTGGTCAAAAGCGTGTTCCTTGAGCACGTAGGCGTCGGCCCCGGCATCGCGGGTGCCGCGCACGAGGTGGCGCTCGGTGTGCATCGAAATCATCACGATGCCGCGGCGAAAACCGCGTTCGCGCAACTGGCGGGTGGCTTCCATGCCGTTGAGCAAGGGCAGCCCCATATCCATGAGGACAACGTCGGGTTTCTGGGCCAAAACCAGCTCGACGCCCGCGCGCCCGTCGGCGGCCTCGCCAATCACGCTCATTCCCTTGGTGTGTGCCATCAATGCCCGCAATGCGTCGCGGATGATTTTGTGGTCATCGATAATAATCAGGGTGGTCACAGTCACTTGGGTTAAACCCCAACCCGCCTGCTGCTGGAATGCAAGGGCGGAGCCGTGCGCTCCTCCCGGTCCGGTAATCAGTTTACCCAAAGTCGCCTAAAACGGTGTCGCTGAAAATCCCGCCCCTGTCTGGCAAACGACGTGCTTGCGCCTAACGGTCGCCCCCTTTGTTTTATCCGCTCCGCTTTTCATGTCGTCCGTTCGGTCGCTTCACTTTCCATCGCTTCATCCGGCGCAACTCCGTCCGTTGCGCGCGCGGCTGCGTGCGTCCATTCGGGATGCAGGCCTGACGGACTTTGGGGTGGCTGCTGGCCCCGCCGGACTGCCGTTCTGGGAGCTCGAGCCCACCCCGTTGGTGATCGAGGCCCCTGAGTGGGCGCTGCTCGAAGCCGCCCTGCGCCAACGCGCCCATTTCATCAACGCGCTGCTGGTCGACCTTTACGGCGGCCAACAGGCGCTGCACCAGGGAATCATCCCTCCCGAACTCGTCCTGGCCAACCCGTATTACCGCCGCCCTTGTCTCGGGCTTGAGCCCACCCGGCAGAGCCCGGCCACCCTGCTGCGCTTCGACTTGGTTAAAACCACCGACGGCTGGCTGTTCGACGACGTCCACACCAACACCCCCATCGGCCTGAGCTATGCGGTGCAAAACCGCCGTTTCATGACCCAGGAGGCGGGCGAGCTGTACCGCGCGTTACCCGACTACCACAGCGTCATCAATTTCCCGTTACAACTGCTCGATCACCTGCGCGCACTGGCCCCCGATTCGGTGAGCGCGCCGTCGATCGTGGTGCTCACTGCCGGCCCGCACGACCCGTTCTACTCCGAACACAGTTTCCTCGCCCGTAAAATGGGCCTGCCGCTGGCCCGCGGCGATGACCTGCTGGTGCTCGATAACCGCGTTTATTTCAAAACCATCGCCGGGCTGGAACGCGTCGACGTGATCTATCGCCGCCTCAACGACGCCCACATCGACCCGGTGGTTTTCTCCACCGACCGTGAAAACGCCGGTATCCCCGGCCTACTTCAATGCATCCGTTCGGGCCGGGTGGTGGTTGCCAACGCGATTGGCACCGGTGTGGCCGAGAGCCGCGCGCTCAACGCGTTTGCCCCGCGCTTGCTGCGCTTTTACCTAGGCGAAAAGCCCCTGCTGGGATCGGTTCCTACGTTCACCTGCGGCGACACCGACCACCTCGATTACATCTTGGAAAACCGCAACAGCCTGCGCATCCAGCCCACCCACGATGCGCGTATTGGCGACTGGCTGTCCCCCGCCACGGCCCGCGCGCCAGCCGCTCAGCCCGTCCCCCTACTTGGCCCCGATGGCCTGGCTCCGATCGTGCGCGCCAACCCGCACGCCTTCGTTGCCCGGCCGAGCCTGCAACTGCTGCCCGTAAGCTCCGGCCCGCGTAACGCCCCTCCGGCCCGCTTGAGCGCCTTCGTACTCTGCCAAGGTAAACACTTCTCGGTTTTCCCTGGCGGCTTGGTCCACATCAGCGCCGCCGAACCCAACCCCGCCCGCATCGGCACCACCGCCGACACCGTTGTTCTCATCGACACCCAGGCCAACTCCGGCGACATCGCCGATCACGAGTCGCCCAGCGGTGGCGTGCAAACCCACACCCTCGGTTCCCGGGCCGCAGAAAATCTGTTCTGGCTCGGCCGTTACCTGGAGCGCGCCGAGGCCACCGCACGCATGTTGTCCATTTTGGAGGACGTGTCGCTGGAGGAGATTTCCGCGCGTGACCGGCGCCGCTGGCTGCCGCTGTGGCGCGGCCTGCTTGAAGCCACCGGACACACCGACCACAAGATCAGCGCCCGGGCCAATCCCCACGCCTCGCTGTCCACCGACCTGATGTGGCGCATGTCGCTGGACGCGGCCAACTCCAGCTCCATTTACTCCTCGGTGAGCTGGGCGGTGGAAAACGCCCGTCAACTGCGCGACTACGTGAGCCCCGAGGTCTGGACCACGCTTGGGCGGTTGCAACGCCGGCTCGATGAGCTGCTCCAGCAAAGGCCCGCCACAGGCCGTCGCCTTAACCTGCACGCTGCCCGCGACCCCTCGCTGCCCGCTCAGGCGGTGCAAGCCGTGCTCACGGAAATCAACGCCATCATCGGTCTGGCCGAACGCACCATGGTCCAGGACGCGGGCTGGCACTTTTTGCACATCGGCATGCACCTGGAGCGAGCCACCATGACCTGTAGTGCGCTGCGCCATGTGCTCGGTGCGCTCGACACCGCCGCCACTGCTACCAAGGAACCCGTCGGCCCGGCCGAGGCCCGTACGCCTTACCGCGACAACCCCGAACTCTCGGCGCTATTGCGCATGCTCGGCTCCCAGGACGCCTACCGCCGGCTTTATCAGATGCGCAGTCAACCACGCCGGGTGGCCGAGTTGTTCCTGCAACAACCTGACGCGCCCCGCAGCATTTTCCACAATCTCCACCAGATCAAAACCAGCCTTCGGTCGATCCGGCAGGATCTGGGTGAGGCCTGCGAAGGCCCGATGGTCGCGACCGTAGCCGAGTTATTACAATTCATTGCCAAGGTCAGGTTGGAGGGGCACTTCAGCGACGAAGTGGCTACGGGCGCGGCGGCCACGGGTAAACTCAGCGATATTCTGGCCACGTTACTCGACCGCCTTTACCGCCTGCACCCCGTTTTGAGCGACCACTACTTCAGCCACCAAGCCCTCATCGCGCCCAAAGCGGCGCCTCAGGCCGAGTTCAAGCTGTAGCAGTGGCCCGGGGAGGGCCCACCTCCGTGTGGGCTGGTTCGGCGCGGACGACACGGAGGTCGTCCCTCCACAATCGTTCTCTCAGCCGCTGCCCTCCACTTCCTCCGTGGGAGGGCCGGGTCACCGGCCCAAACCCGCTCAACTCTGCGGGTCATCCATCACCGCACGGATCGCCTTGGCCAGTTCGGTCAACCGGTAGGGTTTCGCCACCATGCCGTTAAATCCGTGGGCGCGGAAGTTCGCCATGATCGGGTCGCTCGAATAGCCGCTGGACACCAACCCCTTAACGCTCGGGTCGTGTTTACGCAGCTCCAGCATGGCTTCCTTGCCGCCCATGCCTCCGGGCACGGTCAGATCCATGATCACCAGATCGAAACGTGCCTGTGCGGCCAGCGCCTCGACGTAGAGCGAGATCGCTTCCTGGCCGTCGACGGCGAGCACCACCTGAAAGCCGAGCCTTTGCAGCAGCGCCGACACCATCAGTCGAATCGGCTCCTCATCATCCATGAATAAAACCCGCCCCGTGTAAGTTTGCGGCGCGAGGGCGACTTCATGGGGCACCGCGACGACACCTGGAACCGCCGGCAACCAAAACCTGAAACGGGTGCCCCGGCCCAACTCGGATTCGGCCTCGATATGTCCCGAGTGCCGGCGAATGATCGAATAGACCATGGCAAGACCCAGCCCGTTACCTGAATTTTTGGTGGTAAAGTAAGGCTCGAAAATATGCGGCAGGTTTTCGGCCGTGATTCCCTCCCCCGTATCCTGAAGGGTAACGCACAGGTATTCGCCCGCACCCAGCTGAGCGACCGTTGCCTGCCCGAGGCGTTGGTTGGCCAACCTTATCTGGATCACCCCGCCCTCGGGCATGGCCTGCACGGCATTTATCACCAGATTTTGCACCACCTGCCCGATTTGGCCCTTGTCCACATCGGCCGTCCACAAGCCCTCATCAATGGTGAAGTCGCACCGCGCCTTCGATCCATGTAGCGCAAACTGGGCCGCCTCTTTGATGATGTCGGGCAGGTTCACTGCGGAGCGCACCGGCTCACCGCCTCGAGCAAAGGTGAGTAATTGATGGGTCAGGTCGCGCGCCCGCATCACTCCGACTTCAGCGTTCTGCAACCAGCGCCCGGCTGAGGCCATCACTTGCACATCGAGCATGGCCAGCGTGATGTTGCCCATCACCACCGTGAGCAGGTTATTGAAATCATGGGCGATGCCACCGGCCAAAACCCCCACCGATTCCAACTTCGAAGCTCTCAGGATCTCGGCTTCCAGCCGCGCCCTCTCGGTGACGTCGCGCAACACCAGCACCGCGCCAATCGCCTGATTGTGTAAGTCGTGAATCGGCGCGCAACGGCCCTCGACCAGCCTCGGCGTGGCCGTGCGGTCAAACAGCGCGGTGCGCGGCGGCAGGTCGGCCACTTGGTCGGTACTAATCGCCGCTTCGGCGAGCGGCGGCAGCGCCTGCCGGCTCTTCTCATGACGCAGCACACAGACTTCCTCCAGCAACCGGCCGATCGCCGCAGTGGCCGTCCAGCCCGTCAGCTCGCACGCGGCCTCATTTAAAAACAGCACGCGTCCCTGCACATCGGTGGTGATAACGCTCTCGGCCATCGCCCGCAGTGTCACCGCGAGGCGCTCGCGCTCCGCAGCCAGCGCGGCCTCGGTACGCTTGATGCCGGTGAGGTCGACCAGCACGACCTGCGACCACGCATAGTTCGGTTCGCCGCCCAGTGATGGCACCCACCAGCGGTAAAACACCCGGCGCGGCGTACCATCGATCGCGTTAATCTGCATCTCGCCCTCGATGGCGGTGCGCCCGTCCCAGAGCGCCTGGCAAAGGGCACGGCGTACCTTCGCCACATCGCTGGTAACGATGCGCGAAAGCGAGGCGACCACCTCGGCTTGATTGGTGGCCCCCACCAAGCGGAAGGTCTCGTTGTTAACCCCTGTCAGCACCACCCCGTTAAGCTGGTGGTGAAACACCTCGGAATGCGCATCGGCATAGGTGCTGAAATCCGCCACCCCCTCCGTGCGCAAACCTGCCAACCACGCACGCAGGCCGCGCAGGTCGTACTCGATGATCGCCACCGGCGAGTTCTCAAAGAGCACGCGGTATCGCGCCTCGGAGGCGCGCAGCTGGTCCTCGCCCCGCTTACGCTCGTCGATGTCGGTATGCGAACCGACCATACGAATCGGTTTGTCCGACAAGTCGAACAGCGCCATGGCCTGCGAGCGAATCCACTTATAGTGACCGTCCTTGCAACGCATGCGGAATTCCGCCGCGTAACCGGGGCTCTTGCCGGCTAAATAGGCCTGTAACTTCGACTTCACGTCCTTGGCGTCATCGGGATGGATGCGTGGCCAGAAATCCTCGCCCGGGTTCACCATCTCGGTGCTGGAATACCCGATGATTTCCTGCCAGCGCTCGGACACAAACGTCTCCTTGGTGGCGAAATCAAACTCCCAGATGCCCGCGTTAATGCCCATCACCGCCAGTCGCCAGCGATCCTCCACGTCCTGCAGTTTACCCTCGGCCGCGCGCAACCCGCTCAGGTCGGTGAACGCGACCTGCACCCGGCTGTAATCAGGGTGCCCCTCCACCACCGGCGCACGCCAGTGCATCAAACTGCGGCCCGGCAGGCCGTCGATACCGCGATTGTTAAGCTCGCGGGTCATCTCGGATTCACCCGCCCACAGGCACTTTAACTGCGCCACAAATGCCGCCAGCACCTCCGGAGTAGGCTCGCTGCGCAGGCTGGCCACGTAGTCGGCCACATTGGCCACGCCGCTCAAGCGCAGCACGATCCGGTTAGCGTCCACCACCCGCACCTGCTTGAACTGCTCGGCCACCACGGCCGGGTGCGCCAGCAGAAACCTATCAAGGTCGATCAGGCTGCGTCGGCGCAGTTCGTTTAACCACGCAGTTACAGCCGAAAAGTCCGTCTCCACGATAGCTACCGGTGCGTGGTCAAAGAGGCTACGTAACCGGATTTCAGAAGCATGCAGCGCTTGCCTGTGACGGCCCACCTGGCTGCGCAACCTGGCATTGAGCCACCAAGCCAGCGGCCCGCCCAGAGCCAGCACACCCACGGTTGGAACGATCCACGGCACCAACAGATCAGTCATCCCTCCGACAGCCCCAGTCTGGGCCGAAAGCGAAGCCACCGGTAGCGTACTCGCTACCAGGCACCAGCGCGTAGACCTTAGTAAAAGTGGGCGAAGCATAACAGGGAACGTAAAGTCTCCTCCAAAATGCGTCTCCCTGCCCTCCGGTGTCGAGGCGCAACCTCAGTGTCCGCTACGGGTCCACTCAGGAGTCCCGCTTCAAACGGCGCCTCCCGTTAATTTATCAAGGGAGACGCCTCAACCCACCGTAAAACCCCTCGCATGAAATCATTACTCACCGCTCTGCTACTCCTCGGTCTCGCCTCCGCCGGTCTCCAAGCCGCCGATAGCCCCGCCGCTACCTACCCGCTCACCACCTGCGTCGTCTCGGGCGAAGGCCTCAACGACATGGGCGCCCCGATTGACTACGTTTACAAACAAGAGGGTAAACCTGATCGCCTGGTTAAATTCTGCTGCAAGCAGTGCACCGGTAAATTCAAGAAAGACCCCGCCAAATACTTGTCCAAACTCGACGCCGCCGAGGCCGCAGCAGCTAAGAAATAAGACGGGGGGGGCGGACCAAGGACCAATGACCAAGGACCAAGGGCCAAGGGCCAAGGGCCAAGTACTAATGACCAATGGCCAATGACGAAGGACCAAAGGCCAACTTCATCCCTCAACGTCCACCCCACGTTCCCTCCGCCTAAAGGGTAACATCAGTCATTGATCATTGGACATTGGTCATTGGACATTGGTCATTGGACATTGGGCATTGGTCATTGGTCCTTGGTCCTTTGTTTCCGACCTCCGTCGATCCCTCCGAAAGCCACCATGCCCGCCCCCAGCATCCTGCGCCGCTTCTCCTTCGCCCTGATGCTGGGCTGCGGCTCAGTCTTTGCAGCTGACAGCCCCGAAATTGAAACCACTGCGCCGCTTACGCTTCCCGAGGTGTTCGCCGCCATCCGCGACCACCATCCAGGCCTCGCCGCCGCCCGCGCCTTCACCGAGTCCGCCCGCGCCCGCGTCGACATTGAAAAAGCCTGGATGGACCCGCGCCTCGGCTTCGACGTCAAACGCGACAACACTCGCCTTGCCAATTACTCCGAGCTGGAGGCCACCGTTTCCCAGGAAATCCCTTTCAGCGGCCGCGCCAAACTGCGCGGCCAGGCCGCAACCGCCGAGACCGCCGTCGTCTCGGCCCAGGGTCGCCAGCGCGAATGGATGCTGCTCAATCAGGCCCGCCTCGCCTTCACCCGCCTCGCCGCCACCGACGAGCGTCTCGCCCTCAACACCCGACTGCATGACAACCTCGTGCAATCGCGCGCCCTCGCCCGCCTCGCTTACGAAACCGGCCAGCGCACCCAGATGGACCTGCTCACGCTCGAAACCGACCTGATTAAAACCGATGGCGAACGCACCGAGCTGACCAGCCAGCGTATCCAGGAAGTCGCCTCGCTCAACGCCTTGATGCTCCGCCCGGTCGAGACCGGCATCGCCCCGCTCGCCTTGCCAGCCCCGATCCTGCCCGCGATGACGCTCGGCGACGCCGTGGCCCGCGCCCGCGTCATGAGCCCTGAGATCACCGTTGCGCTCCGCGAACTCGACGCCGCCCGTGCCAAGCTCGCCGTCGTCCGCAAAAACCGTGCGATCGATCCCGAGGTTTCCTTCACCGCCCGGCAGATGAACAACTCCGGCCAGGTGCTCAGCAGTTACGACACCGGCATCTCGTTTTCCGTCCCGTGGGCCAATCCCGGTCGCACCCGCGCTGAGTTGATTGAGGCCCGCAGCCGCATCACCGCCGCCCGAGCCGAGGCCGACGCCAGCGCGGCCGACATCGCCGGCAGAGTCGCCGCCGCCCACACACGAGCCACCGCCAGTTTCACCCAGGTGAAACGCTACCAGGACGACATGTTGCCGCTTTCCCGCGCCTCCGCCGAAGCCGCTCGCCGCGACTACGAAACCGGCCGCGCCGCTCTGCCGTCCGTGCTCTCCGCCCAGCGCATGACACTGGAAAGTGAACTCCAATTGATCACTGCCCGCGCCGAACAATCCCTCGCCATCGCCGAGCTCTGCTTCCTCACCAGCCAAGACGTACAGCCATGAAAGCCTCCGCCATTTTCGCCTTCGTTCTCGTCGCGGCAGCCGCTGGCGGCACCGGCTACTACGCCGCCAAGCACCCGCTCACACTGGGCTTGGGTGCCAGCCAACCAGCACCCAGCAACGGCGCTCCGGCAGCACGCAAAATCAAATTCTACCAGTCGCCGATGCATCCGTGGATCAAGTCGGACAAGCCCGGCAAGTGCACCATCTGCGGAATGAATCTCGCCCCCGTTTATGAGGGCGAAGCTGGCTTCGCCACCGAGGGCAACGTCATCACGCTCCCCGCCACCACGCTCTCCGTCATCGGCGTGCAAACCTCCGAAGTCCGCCGCGCCCCGCTCAGCCGCACCCTGCGCGTCACCGGCGTTATCGACGACGACGAGACCCGTCACCGCTACCTTTCAAGTTACACCGACGCCCGCCTCGAAAAACTCTTCGTCCACACCACCGGCGTCGAGGTAACTGAGGGCCAGCCGCTCGCGGTCGTTTACAGCCCGGACTTGCTGACCGCGCGGCAGGAATTCCACGCGTTGGCCACAGCCACGCCTAACTCGCCGCTGCTAGCCCCAGCCCGCGAAAAACTTCGCCGCCTCGGCCTGCTCGATTCGCAAATCGACGTGCTCGCCACGTCCGCCGAAGTCACCCGCGAAACCGAAATCCTGGCCACCAAGACCGGCACCGTAGTTACCCGCAGCGCAACCGTCTACGAAGGCGGCTACGTGAAGGCCGGCGAAATGCTTTTTGCCATCGGCGACTTTTCTAAAATGTGGTTCATCTT